>JACMMB010000310.1 GCA_014379305.1 Akkermansiaceae bacterium | reverse complement strand
TTTGAAACCGGGGCCTCCTTCTCCCGGAAAATGGTGAACTCACAGCTCACATTCGTATTCTTCGCCTGCAGCCGCTTCGCCAAATCCTCCGCCAGCCTCCCCACCGAAGCTCCGCTCAACGGCTCTGAAAACCCGTGCAAGGACTCAACAAACCGGCTCATGTGGGTGCCCTTCAGATGCGATGGTAGCTCCACTGTCATTTCGAATTTCGCCACGGTCGACTGCTCGACCCCGTCCGCTCCGAGATACCTTGCCGGATAACGGATTTCCCTCACTCCCACACGATCAATCACGATTCCGCGATGATCCTGCTCGCTCTGCATATCTGGCAAAACCTCCATCAATTTCTCGTTTCCTTTCATCAAAAGACAAAAAAGCCCGCCGGATCAGGGGCGGGCTCGATAATTCATGACTGCACGCGTCGTTTCGCTCCCTTGAGATCCGATCAGGACATCAGGTTGATCGCGCGGGACTGCTTGATCGCGTTGTTAATCCTGCGGTGAAGCTTGGCGGAGACGCCCGTCACGCGACGTGGCAGGATTTTGCCGGTTTCGGAGGTGAACTTGCCGAGAAGCTCGGGATTCATCGGCGTGAGTTGTTCAACCGGGATGTCCTGCCTGCGGCGGGTCATCTGGCGGTTCGCCTTGCGGAAATTGATGCGGCGTTGGATGGTCTTTGGCTCGGACATGATAATTAGCGGAGTTCGCGGTGAAGGGTTCTGCGCTTAAGGAAGTGATTGAATTTCACTTTCTCCAGGCGGCCCGGAGTCCGTAAGCTCTTCTTGTTACGGGTGGTCACGTAACGGGAAGTCGGTTTGCCCTCGGCTTTCGCTTCGGTGCATTCAAGGATGATGATATCGCGTGGCATGGTTCGGTTAGTGGGGGGCGGATACTGCCTCAGTCATCGTCGTCGTCAAGAGAAACCGTATCGGCATCGTCGTCGTCCTGCGGTTTTCCTCCGCTGAAGCCGACTTCATCGGAAGGGCGGAACCTGCGGTTACCGTATTCCTTTTCCCACTGCGCCTGGCATTCCACCGTCAGCCGGGCGAATGGAATCGCTTCCAGGCGGGCTTGCGGAATTTTTCTCTCGGAAATCTCACAGGTGCCGTAAGTGCCGGCCTTGATCCTGCGCAGGGCCTGTTCGATTTCATAGAGCGCATCCTGCTCATTGGCCAAAACGGAAAGCGCGAAATCCCGGTCGTAGGCATCGCTGCCCGCATCACCCTGATGCATTCCGCTGCCGGAAGCTTCGCTGCCCTCGGGCGCATTGCGAATCGTGTCGCGGGTCATTCCGGACATCGAATCAAACAATGAATCCCGCAGATCCATCAGGCGCTGCCGCTGCTTGTCAATGAAAGCCGCGCTGTGATTTCCGCCTGCGCCATTGGTCAGGGATTTATTGATTGGCTCGGCCTTGGGCGGAACAAAAGGAGGCTTGATCGGCGCCGGTGGCGGAGGCGTGCCGACCAGCGATGATTTCCTGGGGCTTGCTTTTTTCACTACGACTTTTTTGAGAACGACCTGTTTTTCAACAACCGTCTCGACTGACTTTTTCTCAAACGGCTTCTTCACCAACTTCTTCACCGGCTTGGCGGGCGGCGCGGCTTTCCGGGCAATGGCGGGTGATTTTTTAACCGGTTTGGAAACTTTTTTCGGAACCTTGGCAACAACCGCTTTCTTCACTTGCGCCTTGGGTGCGGTGTATTTTTTTGACGGCACCTTCTTCGTCGCCGTTTTTTTGGTCACTGCCTTTTTAGGCGTTTTTTTAGCAGGTGCTTTGCCAGCTGCTTTTACGGCGGATTTCCTGGCTGCTTTGGTTTGCGGTTTTGCGGCGGTTTTTTTAACAGCAACCTTCTTGGAGATTTTTTTTGCGGCCATGATTTGGGCTTAAGTGAAACTCTGACTACGGAAAACGCCGCCTGGATCAAATCTGACCTAGTGGCAGGGGCGCGGTGGATTAGCCCTTTTGCATACCCACTACAAGAGGAAAGTTTCTAAAGCCTGAAATAACTTCTTTCGTATTGCACCGGGAAGCTTGAAATGCCGCGCTCCTTCCCTAACCTGCCGACCCCGCCATGCAACTCAGCGCGATCCTAGAATCCCTCCTTATCGCCTCTCAGGAACCACTTTCCTCTGAGGAAATGGCTCGCCTCGTCCGAGCCAGAGTCGCCGAATCCGAAGACCTGCTCCTGCTTGAATCCGACGAAGGATCCAGCCCCGCGCCCCTCCCAACCTGGCTTACTGCCTTGGCCAGCACCTCTCCAGAAGAAACCGCCGCCGCTGTTTGCGCACTGAACCTCCATTATGCTGAAACCGGCCGGGCGTTCACAATTCTCGACCGGCCCAAAGGCTGGAAAATTTACACCCGCTCGGATTTTAGCGAATTCGTCCGTCACCTGTTTCCCGGGAGAAAACCCGAGCGACTCTCTGGCCCGGCCATGGAAACCCTGGCCATTGTCGCCTACCGCCAACCCATCACCAAAGCCGCCATCGAAGCGGTCCGCGGCGTCTCCTGCGATGGCATGATTCAGAAACTGCTCGACCGCGACCTCGTCCGCATCGGAGGTCGCGCCGATCTTCCCGGTCGTCCCCTGCTCTACCAAACCACCGACCTTTTCTTCGAGCATTTCGGCATCAACAGCATCGACGATCTCCCCAACGCCACCGAGCTACGCCGCATCAAGCTTCCCGAGCTTGAAAATCCAGCGGAATCCGAGCAACAACTCGCCTTATCCGCCACAGTTCCCGCCCCTGAAGAAGCCAAACTTTCCGATCCATCATGAGCCTGGAAGAAATCCGCACCCAGATCGACCTCATTGATCATGACCTGCTCAACCTCCTGTCGCGCCGCGCCGATCTGGTCCACGAGGTCGGCGTTATTAAAAAACGCGATGGCCTCCAAATCTACGCCCCGGAACGCGAGCAAGCCCTCCTCGACCGCCTCGTGTCCATCAATCAAGGCCGCCTTCCGGAAAAATCCATCCGCGCCATTTACCGCGAAATCATGTCCGCCGCCCTCGCCCTTGAAGAGGATCTCAAAATCGCTTACCTCGGCCCCGAAGGAACCTGGACCCACCAGGCTGCGATCAAAAAATTCGGCCACTCCGTCGCCTATTCCCCACAGCCGAATTTTTCCGACGTGTTCGACCAAGTGGCCCGCCGCCAGGCCGACTACGGCGTTGTCCCTATCGAAAACTCCACCGAAGGCGCCGTTTCCCACACCCTCGATCTGTTCGTCGAGTCCCCCCTCCATATCTGCTCCCAGATCCTCCTCCGCATCGAAAACTGCCTGATGGCCGCGATCCCCCGGGAACAAATAAAAACCCTCTACTCACATCCCCAGGTCTTCGGCCAATGTCGCAGTTGGATTCTCAAAAACTTTCCTGAAGCCGACCTTGTCGAAGTCTCATCGACCACCAAAGCCGCCCAGCTTGCCAAAGAAAAATCCCATGAAGGAGCCGCAGCTCTCGGCGGTGCCCTGGCCGCCGAAATCCATGATCTCATTCTTCTCGAAACCTCCATCCAGGACCGCGCAACCAACACCACCCGCTTCCTTGTCATCGGCGAGAAAACCTGCCCCCCGACCGGAAACGATCGCACTTCCATCCTTTTCGCCATCAACGATCGTCCCGGCTCACTCGTCAACGCCCTCCAAGCATTCGACCATCTTCAGATCAACCTCTCCAAAATCGAATCCCGCCCTTCAAAACGCAAAGACTGGGAATACATCTTCCACGTCGATCTCTCCGGCCATCACGAGAATCAAAACATCTCCGCCGCTTTGAAGGATCTGGAAAAACATTGCTCCCTTGTGAAAATTCTCGGCTCCTACCCCGACACAACGGAATAGTCTTTCAAGATCCCTGAAAACTCCCGCCTGAGCGTTTCGTATTCCATATCGATAATGCGGAAACTGCTGACATTCTTGCTACTCCCGACACTTCTTAGCGCTCAGGAGAAAATCTCCTACGACGACCACATCCTCCCCATCTTCGAGCAAGCCTGCCTCAACTGCCACAATCCGGATAAAACCAAGGGCGGACTCGACCTTTCCAACTTCGCAGGCGCCATGAAAGGCGGTTCATCCGGGAAAATCGTCGAACCGGGCGATTCCTCCTCGACACTCATCAACGCCGTCAAACAAACCGCAGAACCCAAAATGCCACCTGAGGGCGAAAAACTTTCCGAGGAAAAAATCAAACTTATCGTCCAGTGGATCGAAGGCGGCCTCCTCGAAAACAAATCCTCCGCCGCCCGCAAGCCGTCCAAACCCAAGTTCGAAACCGCTCTCAGTGCGGACCCTGCCGCAAAACCCGAAGGACCACCTCCGCTTCCCGAACATCTCCTCCTTGAACCCCCCATCATCACCGCGCAGCCCTCCTCCGTGCACGCTCTGGCGGCCTCCCCCTGGGCACCGTTGCTCGCTGTCACCGGTCAAAAACAAATCCTTCTCTACCACACCGAAACTCTCGAACTCACCGGCATTCTATCATTTCCGGAGGGCGACCCGATCTCACTCGCCTTCACTCCGGACGCCCGCTACCTCATCGTCGGCGGCGGCATCCCCGGAAAAAACGGCCTCACCATCACCTTCGATGTCACCAACGGCTCACGGGTTGTCACCGCTGGAAAGGAATTCGATTCCATCCTTGCTGCCGATATCCGCCCCGGTTTCGACATCGTCGCGACAGGTGGACCTTCACGTCTCCTGAAGCTCTGGAATACCCAAACCGGCGAACAAATCAAATCCATCAAAAAACACACCGACTGGATCACCGCCCTCGATATCTCTCCCGATGGAGTCCTCCTTGCGAGCGGTGATCGCAACGGTGGCGTGCAGGTTTGGGAGGCGGAATCAGCCAATGAATTCCACACCCTCCGCGCCCATCAAGCCGCCATCACCACACTTGTTTTCCGCACTGATTCCAATCTCCTCGCCTCCGCTTCCGAGGATGGCTCGGTCCGCTTTTGGGAGATGAACAACGGCAGCGAGGTTAAAAAAATCGATGCCCACGGCGGCGGAGTCACCGCCTTCGCTTTCGCCAAAAATGGCAGCTTTGTCACCGCTGGCCGCGATCAAAAAGCCCGCCTATGGAAAGCGGACTTCAATCAACTTCGCGAAATCCCGATTCCGGCGCTCGCCACCGCCGCCGCCATCGATTGGGAAGGCAAACGCGCCTTCGTAGCCGACGCCGCAGGCAAGGTCCAGGTGTTCTCCTCCGAAGAAGCCGGCACCGCCGAAATCATTTCCTTCGCTACCAACCCTCCCACCATCGAAACCCGCATTAAGCAAATCGCCCTCCGCTTGAAAGAAGCTCAGGAAAAACTGCTGGCCTCTCAAGCCGCTGATGAAGTCCGTCAGAAAACCATCCAGGACTCCAAAGACAAGCTCGCCGCAGCACAAAAAAACCACGAGCAAGCCAACCAAATCCTCCAAGCCTCCACCCAAGGAATCGAAGAGGCCCAGCGCAACCTCGACCAGCTCCGCACCAAGCCCGAAACCCCACCCGCCGACATCGAGAAAGCGGTCACTGCCCTTGATGCTGCGAGGAAAACCACCGAAGCCGCCCAAGGCCGGATGGAGCCCACCAGACAGGAAATCGAAACCGCCCAAAAAGCCGCCAACGATGCCCAGGCGATCGTGGGCGAAGACGTGAAAGCTCTCGAAACCGCCCAAACCGAAATCGCCCTTCTCCGCTCCCGCGAGAAATCACTGGCCGCCGCCGCCCTCAACACCCACGCGCTTAAATCCAACTCCGAAACCGAGCAACTCCTCCAACTAAGCGAAATTCACATCGCCACTTTCCAACAAAGCATCGCCGATCTGGAAACCCCGATTTCAACGCTCAAAGTCAAACGCACTCAATATTCCAAATTTGCCGCCGCACTAGGAAAATCCACCCTCAGCGGCCTTGATCTGGAGGAAGCAAAAGCAACTCTCCTCGCTCTTGAAAACTCCATCGAAAACCATCGCGACACCCTCCATCAAAAGGAAACGGAGTTCGCACAGCTCCACGAATCCATCAACTCGACCAGCAAATCCCTCGCCCGATCCAAGTCCCAATCCATGCTTTTGTCAGAGACCTACCTCCAAGCGCTAAAATGACAAGAAGGCCCCGGAGGCATTTGTTTCAAACTCCTTTCGCTCTCAGTCTTACCCATTCCAATCCCTCCTTGTATTCCTCGCTCTGCGGCCGGGATTTCAACAATCCTTCCCACAAAACCACCGCCTCGCGATAAACCTCCCTCGCCTGGTCGACTTCCTTTGCCAGCTCAAGCGCATGCGCAAGATCGCCCAGCAAATAGGCACTGGATCGCTGCAACTCTTCCGCACCCAATCCACTGGCCTCGCCTTTTCCCTCCAGCTCTGTCAGCGCCATTCGCGCTTTTCTTAAAAATATCAGCTCCTCGGTTTTCCTACCATCGTACCCATACATTCTGCCCTTTTGCCACCAGAGCAAAGCCAAGCGGTAATCCACCAAATCATCCCTGCCCACGCCCTGTCTCTCAAGCAGCGTGATCCCTTCCTCGAAAGCTTTCATTGCCTCATCCGCTTTCCCCTGATCACGCAGCAAACCCGCCTGCAAACCCAACTGGGCCGCCTTTCTTGTCGCCGCCACCGTCGAGTCCGGCCTCTCGCGGAGCACCCCGTCCAACAGGTTCATCGCCTCTCCCGAAGCATTCGCCGCCGCACCCATATCACCTGCCAGAACCGCAGCTTCCGCAATCGCTCCATAACACCCGGCCAGCTCAAGTCGCAACTCCACATCTCCCGGCTTGTCGTTAAGCAATCGCACCATTTCCGTGGCCGCCAATCCACGCACCTCGCGTGCATCGCCAAGTTTTCCAATCCCTTCCAGAATCGTCGCTGAAGACAGATAGCACGCCGCCAACTCCGACCTCAACACCACCACATCCGGTCGCGTATCCGCCAGTTCGTTCAGCTTCTGCGTCGCCGCCATCAATTGCTCCAGCGCCCGCGCATCATCGCCTTGCGCCGCCCAAAGTCTCGCTTCATGAAAATCCAGAATCGCAATCAATTGCACCAACCGGTCCTTGTCCACATCGACCTCAGGCACCTCGCCGAGCGCCCGCCTTGCCGCTTCAAAAGCTCCCTGGACATCCTCCGCCCCCTTCTGCTGCTTCAGCAATGCCAGCAACAACGCATTCCTTCCAATCCGCAACTTCATCTCCCCATCCATCAACCCCGACCATTGTGCAATCGCCTCACCCAACCGCTGCGCCGCCACTTCCGCATCGCCCGCTGCAAGTGAAACCTCGGCCAATTGCAACCGCACCCGCGCCCTTTCATCATCCAGACTCTTGATTTCTCCCGTCCGTCTCAGGAAATCCTCGAAAAATCTCTCCACCCTTTTCAATCGCAGCTCGCGCCCGTCCAGAGCGGGCAAATTCCTATGACCCTTCTCCATTGCCCATTCAAACAGCCGGTCTCCAATCAGCCGCGAAGCCTCCAATCTTGCCAGACCCAGATCTCGTTCATACTCCCCCCCCTGCTCAGCCTCATCCGTTTTCCGCACAGCGGACACCATCTTGTCCACCGCTTCAGACGCCTTTGTTTCGAGAAAAAATTTCTCCCGCAGCCGTTCCCCTCGTATCTGCTGCAATTGGTTCCCGGTCAGAAACCAGAGCCCTGCCAGCACCGCACAAGCCGTCGTCGCCATCCCCGCGAAAAACATCGTCCGCCTCGCCGCCCGCTCGGTGCGCCGCCGTTGGTCCATCAGCACCTCGCGCGCCTGCTCCCCCCTCACCTCCATCTCGACTCGCTTGAAACCCGCCATCACCTCCACCATCGAGCCAGGCCTTTCGGTCGGAACGAGCTTCAGGCATCTGTCGATCCACTCCCGATACCCGGCTTCCAGGTCATTCTGCGCATCGCCCGGCCAGCTCACCTCGCGCTGGCTCACCAGATTCCTCGCGATCTTTCCTGCATCCGCTTGAACTCCATCCCTCCTCGTTTTGCCCGCCATCGGCGCCACTGCGGCAAACGACTCATCGCATCTTGGAAAACGTCCGGTCAAAAGACGAAACGCAAGCACCCCGAACGCAAACACATCCCATCCGTATCCCGCCTCCTCCAGATATCCACCCGCGTCCAGCAGTTGCTCCGGCGATTGATATAACAAAGCGTCTGTAAAATCGCAATGGCTGATCCCCGGCATGTTTCCAAGCGTCCAATCTGTCAGCTTCACTTTCCCCTCCTGATCGAAAAACACATTCCCCGGCTTCAAATTTCCGTGCGCCACCCGCCTCCCATGCATCTCAGCAAGCGCATTGCCGATGTCCCTGATCACGTCCCACGATCCATCCCCCGGATGTTCTTCCAAGCGATGTTGAAGACTGCGGGCCTTCCATGAAACATCTTCTCCCTCGCTTTCCATCCCGGCGAAATTTTCCATCACCCAGCACACCGGCCTGCCCTCGAAATCCGCCGACTCAACCTCCATCACACCCTCCGGCCAACCTCCCTTCTCAAGCCGTTCGGTCATTTTCGCCAGCAATCCCCGATTGATTGCCAATCCCTCGAACACCTTCACCGCAACCACCCGCCCCTCATCGTCCTTTGCCGCAAAAACCCGCCCGCATTCCCCCGCCCCGATCAAGCCCAGCACCTCCAATCCGTTCATCTTCGGCAACTTCATCGTCAATAGATTACAATATCCCGCCACCACCGCCAACTCCCAATCAGGCACGCGCCCGGCTCGGAAAATAAATCCATCAATCCTGCAATTATTTATCGGCTCCCCCGCGTATCCATCCGGTTATGAAACTCCAATGCCCTGGCAATCCGCTCG
This sequence comes from Akkermansiaceae bacterium, assembly GCA_014379305.1. Classification (GTDB taxonomy): domain Bacteria; phylum Verrucomicrobiota; class Verrucomicrobiia; order Verrucomicrobiales; family Akkermansiaceae; genus Luteolibacter. The sequence continues at coordinate 1,867 of JACMMB010000310.1, read as the reverse complement.
AACGCTACTCCTCCCGCCGTGAGTTTCTCTATGTCGGCCTGCTCGGCTCGGTCGGCATGGCCCTTCCTCAATTCTTCGGCTCGCGCGCCAACGCCGCCATGAAGCAATTTCCGCAGCACGCTCCTGTCGCGCAAAGCGTGATCCACATCTTCCTTCCCGGCGGACTCGCCCATCAGGAATCTTTCGATCCCAAGCCCTTCGCCCCCGCCGAATACCGCGGTCCTTTCGGATCCATCGATACCAAACTCCCCGGCGTCCAGTTCGGCGAGTTCATGAAGGAAACCGCCAAGATCGCCGACAAGATCACGGTCATCCGCTCCATGTCCCACGGCGAGGCCGCCCACGAGCGCGGCACCCACAACATGTTCACGGGTTATCGCCCTTCCCCCGCTCTTTCCTTCCCCTCGATCGGCTCCGTGGTCTCCCACGAGCTCGGCACCCGCAACGACCTTCCTCCTTACGTCTGCGTCCCGAGCGTCCCCAATGAATATGCCAACTCCGGTTACCTTTCCTCCGCCTTCGGCCCTTTTGCCCTTGGCGCCGATCCAGGCCAGGGCGATTTCAAAGTCCGCGATCTCAACCTCTCGGAAGGTGTCGATGACAAGCGCTTCGAACGCCGCCGCAGCCTCCTCCAGACTGTCGATGACCATTTCCGGAAATTGGAAAAGTCCGACGCTCTTGACTCCATGGATTCCTTCTATCAGCACGCCTATAAACTCATTTCATCCCAGAAAGCCCGTGAATCCTTCGACATGTCCAAGGAGGATGACAAAACCAAGGACGAATATGGCCGCACCGAGCCGGGCCAACGCATGCTCCTTGCCCGCCGCCTCGTCGAGGGCGGTGTCCGCTTCGTTTCCCTCACCGCCGGCGGCTGGGACCACCATGACAATATCAAAGGCGGCATCGAAGGCAACATGCCCGCCACCGACAAAGCCATCGCCGCCCTCATCACCGATCTCGACCGCCGCGGCCTGCTCGATTCCACCCTCGTCATGGTCACCTCCGAATTCGGCCGCACCCCGAAGATCAATCCCACCGGTGGCCGCGATCACTGGCCGCGGGTTTTCTCCACCATGCTTGCCGGCGGCGGCGTGAAAAAAGGCTACGTCCACGGTTCTTCCGACTCACTCGGCGGCGAGCCGGAGACCGACAAAGTCGAGATTCAGGACCTTGCCAAAACTCTTTACCATCAAATCGGCATCAACTCCGAATCCGAAATGATGTCACCCGGCGCCCGCCCCATCGAGATCGTCAGTGGCGGCGAAGTCCTTGACGCCATCCTCGCCACCAAGGCCTGAACCCACATCCCCGGCATGTTCCACCCAGCCTCTTTCATTACCACCCTCCTCATCGTTTCAAACCTCCTCGCGCCCGCCCTCCAACCCATCAACCCACCCGGCGGCCAGCGCGGAACCGATCTCCAGATCTCTCTCCACGACGATAATATCGCCAATTTCCAGGAGCTCATCACCTACCAGCCCGGGCTTTCCCTCACCGATCTCAAGGTCGATGAAAAAGACCCCAAGCACGCCACCGCCACCCTCCACATCGCCCCGGACGCCGCCCTCGGCGAGCACTCCTTCCGCATCCGCACCGCTTACGACATCTCATACGTCCGCTCATTCTGGGTCGGCCCATTCAAGACCCTTGAAGAAACCGAACCCAACAACACCTTCGACCAAGTCCAGCGCATCGAGCTGAACACCACCGTCCAAGGCATCATCACTCCCGAGGACGAAGACAGCTACCTCGTCTCCCTGAAAAAAGGCCAGCGCCTATCCGTCGAAGCCGAAGCCATGCGTCTCGGCCGCATCCTCTTCGGCCAGCGCCTATCCGTCGAAGCCGAAGCCATGCGTCTCGGCCG
>JACMMB010000309.1 GCA_014379305.1 Akkermansiaceae bacterium | reverse complement strand
CGTTTGCTGGAGAGCGATCCCGTGATCAACCCCAGAAATCCACCCGTCCGGTTCCGCCAATCCATTCCGACGTCCTGGATCGAGCTTCGGTTGATCGAAGGAAAAAACCGCCAGGTTCGGAGAATGACCGCTGCGGTGGGGTTTCCTACATTGCGGTTAGTTCGGACCGCGATCGGCCGCCTCGAAAGTGAAGGACTTGCACCTGGAACCTGGGAAACGCTGGATGCCCGGCGAATTGCGCGAATCTGGCAGCGATAGTGTTTGATTCCCTCTCCACTGCCCCGGTTCCTTGGGGGGACACCGGGGCAGCTACACACACATACTATGCTGGGGGGAGCCGTGTATTCCGAATCTCAGAAATCCGGAAGCGGGCTAAGAAAGTGATAGGCGCATGAAAGCACCAAAACCGGCCGTTGACAACCTACGCGATCGCGGGGATTTACCAATCCGAATGGCTAGTCGGCACATGTTCGTCCATGTTCTCGCGATCACACTTCAAGTAGAGTTCGCCAACGGGAGGAATCGTATCGACGCCGGAAGTCTCGCCATAGGTATATATTCCGGTGGCGGGACAGGTGGGGACGGACTCGACGAAGCGGCCCATCCCGATGATCTTGTTCTTGAGATCCGGCGCGTTCGAGCCTTCCTTGAATCCGTATAAGTTCGCGTAGCTGCGGACTCCCTTCTGAACCGCTTGAATGTGCATGATGCAGAGCGCGCGGTCCGACCCGCGTTTCCATGCCCGGGCTCCCATGAAAAGAGTGGTGATCAGCGCCAACAATACCAGAATCACAACCGTCAACTCAAGCAACGTCATCCCTCGAAGTCCGCAGCGTCCTGAATGACAATGGGATTCGTTGGTTAGCCGGGTTTGCCTGACTAGCGACACACGCATTTTGATTAGTTATGACGACAGTCATTAAATCCGTAATAATGGCAGGATTCAACTTTATTTTCGAAAATCCTGATCTTTGAAGCGATTACGATCTGGATTTTTTGGATATCTGGTCAAGATCTCCCCATTTTCCGGCATCTATCAAGGCGAGGTTGTTGTCAGTGAGCGGGCTTCGCTATCTGATTTTCGATATTTGCCTGATGCTCGGCGTAGAGCTTCTGCAACTCGGCGACGTTGGCGCTCGATTTCCCAAGCCGGTCGAAAGCAGCCCTGTTCAGAAATTCACGCCCGCGATTGCCCGAGGCGAACAAGTCGATCTCAATGACGATTCCTGGTCCTTTCGCGGTTTGAATCACGGGATAGAGCGGATAGGCGGCTTTTCCCCCCTGGTCGATTTTCACTCCCACCGCAGTCCAGGTTGATCCCTGATAGATCCCGGTGATCTCGGGCTTTTGCTTGCTGCGTCGGGCTCCGGTTATTTCGTATCCCAGATTTTGTAAAACCGTTGAAGAACTATGGGTCTCATCCAGACGGCCGACCTGAAGTAGCGCCCGCTTGACATCTCCGGCTCGGGTCGAATCAAGCCACCTTTCCACAAGGAGTCGCGCCTCCTCTTTTGTCGGGGCTGGTAACGGATCGAGGTCTTTGAGCACGAGGCTTTCGCTGAGAAGCGACTTCTGCCATTGATCTTTCCAAATCCGGGTCTCGGCATGCACCCAGCTTTGAAGGATTTCCTGAGTGTCCTCTGTGGGGTCGGGCGACCATAGCCAGCCATCCTCTGTCTTTTCGTAGTAGAGGGCGCGCGCCTCGAATCGATCAGGGTCACGGGCGGAGAAAAACTGAAACATTCCAACAGCCGCCGAGCCGATCTCCTTGAATGCGAGTGGCACGGCATGACGCACTGCGGATGGATCCTGGATCAGCCAATGGATGACTGCCGCCTGGATGCAGGACTTGCTTGCCTCTTCCGGGTCACCGTTGATTTTTGAAAGGGTGAGAAGCGACTGGAATTCTCCGGTGCCCAGTGCCGCGATCAGCGCTTGGTGGATGCTCCCTGCGGAGGGCAGAGGCTTGAGGGGGTGGGTTTCCAGCCACTTGGCGGGTAAACCGTCGCTCAGTTCGGAGTCAAAATCGTCCGCTTCGTCTTCTTCCTCTTCGTCATCAGGACCTTTCGCGGAATGCAGAAATGAAGCCGGCGGATTGATCTGCCAAATCCCGTCGTCCGCCTTCGTGAGGGTGAAATGGATAACTTCAATTCGTGGACGGTTCGGGGCGGTTCCAAGTCCCGCGGGATCGAGGCAGGCAATTGAGATCAGTCCGCCGTTGTCATCCTCTTCATGATCGACGAGAGCCCGGGCGACTTCCGGTGAGGTAAGCAAACGCCACGGGCGTGCCGCCGATGTCCCGGCGGCGACAGTGCGCTCGACGGCTCTCAGCCGGTCCGCCCAGTCGTCCGGCAGTTTTGAAGACAATCCTCCCAGCAATCCCAGCATCGATGGCAGATCCCTCTGCTCGCAGGCGGTTAGGAACCGTTCGCCGAATTGACGCACATTCATCCTCCGCACCGATTCAGGCGGGAGACTCAATGCGATTTTCGCACGCATCCGGCCGACCGATTGTTCGCGGAGGTGCTCCAGATCGACCACCTGCTCGCGGAGCATCCAATTTTCGAGAAGCGCGAGGCGCTTGCGGAGCTCGACGGCATATCCGGTCCCCGAGTTTTCAAACGAGGCCGGCACCGGGGCGGCAGTCCATTCGGCACCTCGTTTGACCAACGCCACGGGAAAAACCTGGAGGCGGCTGGGGTCGAAACCACCGACTTTTCTCACGAGCACGGCGGCGAAATTGTCGTCGAGTTTCACCGCTCCGACTTCCAGTGGATCGCTGCCGAGGTCACGGGCCATGCGATCGAGGCCTCGCGCGATCTGGCGCTTTTTCCCCGCCGCCGTCTGGGCGGACAGGGCGGTGTCGCCACCGGGTTCGAGGTCGAGCTGTTTCAAGCGGACTTTCTCGAGGAAATCGATGGCGACCTTGCCGGGATCACTCGGCGCGGCGTCTGCGGCAACGATTGCCGCAAGCAGAAGGAAGATCATTCTCACTGGGCAAATCCATAGCTCATTCGCAGTGCAACAAAAGCGAAGATTTCCCGCGGCCTACTATTCCTCGACCGGCAGGAATTCCGGCAAACTTCCCTGCACTCCCGCCAGCCGCGGATTGGCCTCCCAGTTTGCCCGGTAGCCGAAGGCCCTGGCGGCCATTCGCCGGAGGCTGTCGTTCGAGTTCATGGTTTCCGGCGTGATTTCACGCAAGTGATCCCTTTTCGCGGATACATCGATGATCCAGGAAATCCCGAGACGGCTGTCCACCATACCCTTTTTGCTGCCCCACTTCCGGGATTCTTGGATGCGCAGGTCTCCCACCCACCCACCTTCGGCGTTCGGTCGGGCGATCCACCAACCTTCCGTGAAGCGGATCAACGACTTCGTTTCACGCATTCCGGCCACTTCGGTGAGCGCGTCACCTCCCTTTGGATACACGGTCCAGCGGACCGGGGTCGCATGGCTTTCAAAAATGTTCCGGTATCCCACCCAGAATTCACTCTCCCGATCCACCACAGACCTCCAAAGCACAATGTTATACGGAGTGGGCGATTCCATCCGGCGCCCAAATGTCGTCCCCCGCCGGGCCAAATCCGCGTTGAATCCGGCAGATGCGACAAACTTCATTCCAAGAGCGAAAATTGCATACCCGGCGCTCAGACCCAGCCCCCAAAAGCAGAGTTTTCTGCGTTTGAGGGGAGGCTCCTGTTTCTTCGAGCGGCTTTTCTTCGCCGGGGGATCCCGCAGAAAGATCAGCCAGACCACGGTCACCACCAGCGGCGCGGTGAACAGGAAATCAACGGGATAAAGAAAACTGAACGCCAGACGATTGTGCGAAACCGGCCAAAGCAGCGCCGCTCCCTCCACGGAAAAACAATCGACCAACACATGGACCCACCATACGGCGAAAACAAACACCCCCGCCTGAGCCTTGCTGATCTTCTCCCGTTTCCAAATCTTCGCAAGCCCCTGAGCGATCCCCCACGATCCCAGGGCCATCACCCCCAGTGAGTGCCCCAGCGCACGCCGGCATTCCAATTCCCGGGCGATGTCCAGCAAGGGTGAAACTATTCCCTCCAAAAGCTCCGGTAGAATCCCGAATAGCGCCCCCCAAGCCAGCGCCCGGTTTTCCAGCCGCCTCCCCATCATCAGTTCTCCGATCAATGCGCCCAACGCTGCCTGCGTGATCCAATCCACGGAGCGACCATGCGGAAAATCTGAAATTCGGAAATCTCAAATCGTAAATTCTTCTCCCACTTCCCTTGACGCATGCCCCTCATCGGCAAGATGCTCCGCCCGCGATGAACGACACCACCCGCCCTTTTTCCAGCTTGATGCTTGATGGCCCCGACCGTGCGCCGAGCCGCGCGATGCTCTACGCCGTCGGATTCAAAAAAGAAGATTTTTCCAAACCACAGATCGGCATCGCCTCCACTTGGAGCCAGGTCACGCCCTGCAACATCCACATCGACAAGCTCGCCATCGAGT
>JACMMB010000033.1 GCA_014379305.1 Akkermansiaceae bacterium | reverse complement strand
GCGGTCGCCGTGGATCCCGGAAGCGGAAAAATCCTGCTTCTATCCAAACGCACGGAGCCTCCGATACTCTACGAACTTCCCCTCCGACCCGAATCCAACGCTGCAAGCATCGCCTCAAGAATAGGCACGACGGAAGTCAATGCTCCCATCCCCAGCTTCATACCTTACCGGAACCAACCTACCGGGATGGACATCTCGGCCGACTCTTCGGTTGCCGCTGTGGTTACTTATTACGGCGTCTTTCTTTACGCTAGGAAACCGAAACAAACCTGGCCCGAGGCTTTCGCTGCGAAACCCGCCAAGCTCGGCAGCCATGGACTTCACCAAGCCGAAGCCATCGCCTTATCAAGCGACGGCGATACGATCTTTGTCATCTCCGAAGGCCCGTCGTCCCCGATCACCCGATTTCTCAGGTCCGATTGAAAGTTACTTTTTTGAAACCTCAGGCCATTTTGCATCGGCGATCTTCAAGTTGCCTTGGGTGTCCTTGTTGAACTTCTCCCGCACACCCTTGCTGTATTGCAGCAACAATCTGCCATTGACGATTTGGAAAGCATTCACATCGATTTTGATCAAATCCCCCTTCGTAACCCCATAGGCGCAATAACCACCGAACTCCGGCTCATATTTACCAGGGTCCTTATCGAACATCGTTTTGTTCTCCGCAGTCGAAAAATAATACTTCGCCCCATTCACGCTCGAGTGAATCGTTGGCTCGCCCTTTACCGGTTTGCCATCGGTGAAAAACGCCACCGGATCATATCCCTGAAGCGCCCGCCCTGATTTTTCGATGTTCCGGGCCTGGGCCTGAAGCTGACTGGCAAATCCGATGCTGATCGCCATGGCATACATGAATACGGCGAGACGACTTGCGAATGATTTTGTCTTCATACCCATTGGAGCGCGGGCGGAGCATGTCATTCCAAATCATTTGGGCAGTTCCTGTTTTTCCCCGGCATGGATCGGACGCGTATTGAGAAAATTCACATCCAGCCACATCTTCACCCGCGCTCCCACTTCCCGCAGCTGCGTTTTGAATCCGGCCTTCATCTCCACATCCTCCGCATTGAAACCATAGGCCTCCATGCCGTTCGCTTGCGCCAGATAGATCGCCCTCTCATTCTGGAACCGCTGGCTGATCACCAGAATCGTATCCGCTCCAAACACTTCTTTCGCCCGCACCACGGAATCAAACGTCCGCAGTCCCGCATAATCGCAAACGATCCGCTCGGCAGGCACTCCCTCTTCAATCAGCGCCCGCTTCATTTTCTGCGGCTCATTATAGTATTCGCTGCGGTTGTCCCCGGAGACAATCAGAGTCTCTACCTTGCCCGCATTCCAGACCTTCACCGCCGCATCGATCCGATATCGGAAATACCGATTCTCCCTTCCCTTGTAACGATCCGATGTCCCGAAAACCAAGCCGACTTTCGCGGCAGGCAAACTTGCAACCTCATTGAACAGCCTTCCACGCGAAGCCCACACCGCCGTCCCGTTGGCGTAAAAAATCAATCCAAGCCCGAGCGTCACAAGCAGGAGTCCGGCAATGAACAGCCGCTTGACCCACCTCAGCGGATGCGGTTTTTCTTTCGGTTTCAAAGTGTTTTGGTTGCTTGAACCTCGTAAGGCTTGGGCGGCCATTGCAGCAGGGATTTCACCGCATCCGCGAAGGGTGTCCCGCAAGGCTCCTCCGGTGCCAGCACCCGCAAACGTGAACAGGTCTCCGTGAAAACCACCTCTTCAAAACGCCCGAGCAACTCACCATCAATCTCCACCGGCACAGGACGATTGGATCGCACGGTAAGACCCTCCGATTGGAAATAACTTGTCGATGAACACAGATCGATCCCGCCAAGCGCGATCCCGTGCAGCGAGTCGAGCACCAGCCGGTAGCCGGCTTCCTTGAAAACAATCACATCCAGCATGGAATCAAAATTGCTAGCCTTGTGAAAAAGCTTGAACTGCCCGCCGTAAAGCGAGCCGTTTCCGCACAGCACCGCGACCCCCGTTTCCCTCCGACCATCCACGCTGATGACCTCGATCTTCGGCGGCTTCTCTCCGAGGATTTTCACTGCCGAAAGCAGGTAAGCGAGCGGACCCAGCATCTTCTTGCTTTCCCACTTCGTCTCCTCGATCACCATCGCATCGAAGCCGACCCCGGCCATCTGCACGAACGGCGATCCATTCGCGGAAAACAAATCCACTTCCCGGATAAAACCTTTCTCGATCACCTCGAACGCTTTTGGCAAACTGTTCTGCGGAATGCCCAGCTCCCGGGCAAAGACATTCATCGTCCCCGCCGGCATCACCCCCAGCGCCGTATGACTCCCTGCAAGACCGGAAACCACCGCATTCAAGGTCCCGTCGCCACCCGCCGCGATCACCACCGGCTCGCCTTCGTCGGCGAATTTTTTTGACAGCTCCATCGCCTCCTGCCCCGTGTTCGTCGCATACAATGCGAATCGGTTCGCATGCTCCATCAGAAACTGCCGGGTCCGTCCACCCTTCTGGCTCCGGGCACGGGGATTGAAGATGAGCGGATAACGCCGCGGGATGGACATGCCCGATTCTTCCCTCATCTCCGATTGAACGGCAACCCGATTTCATCCAAGGCGATGAGCAAAGCCCCGGTTGGCAGCCCCATCACGTTATCAAAAGCCCCCTCAATGCCTTCCACAATCATCTCACCGCAGTCCTGAATTCCATAAGCCCCCGCCTTATCCAGAG
>JACMMB010000308.1 GCA_014379305.1 Akkermansiaceae bacterium | reverse complement strand
CCAAACAGGAGCACTGGATTGCCCAAAACAAACACCGCCTCCCGCCGGCCGTCTATTTCGGCATTGGGGCGGCGTTCGCCTTCCACGCCGGCGAGGTGAAGCAGGCCCCGGCGATTATCCAAAAATCCGGCCTTGAATGGGCCTATCGCCTCGCCATGGAACCCCGTCGCCTGTTCAAACGTTATTTCACTTACAACAGCCTCTTTCTCTATCACATTCTTAAGGACAAAATCCTGAAACACTGAACCCTCAATTATCCCTCGTCCGAAATCCAACCTCCACTTCCCAATGATTATCAATTCTATCTGCTGCCTCGGTGCCGGCTACGTCGGTGGCCCTACCATGGCCATGATCGCCGCCAAATGTCCCAAGATCCAGGTCACTGTCTGCGATTTCAATCAAAAGCGGATCGATGCCTGGAACTCGGATAACCTGCCGGTTTATGAGCCCGGCCTCAAGGAAGTCGTCGAATCCGCCCGTGGCAAAAATCTCCACTTCTCCACTGAAATCAAATCCGCCATCGCAGCGGCCGACCTGATCTTCGTCTGTGTCGGCACCCCGACCAAATCCTACGGCATCGGCGCGGGACGTGCCGCCGATCTGCGCTACATCGAGTCCGCCGCTCGACTCATTGCAGAGGTCTCCCACGGCAATAAAATTATCGTCGAAAAGTCCACGATTCCCGTCAAAACGGCAACCGCGATTCAGACCATCATCGCCGCAAACTCCTCCAATGGAGCCACTTTCCAAGTCCTCTCCAACCCGGAGTTCCTCGCCGAAGGCACCGCCGTCGCTGATATGCAGAATCCCGATCGCATTCTCATTGGCGGCGAGCAAACCTCCGAAGGCCAGGCCGCTCTCGAAGCCCTCGTCTCGGTTTATGCGAACTGGGTTCCCCGCGAGAAAATCATCACTACCAATCTCTGGTCCTCGGAGCTTTCGAAACTCGTCGCCAACGCCTTTCTCGCCCAGCGCATCTCTTCGATCAATTCCATCTCCGCACTCTGCGAAGCCACCGGCGCGGATGTCGATGAAGTCGCCCGCGCCATTGGCACCGATTCCCGTATCGGCCCGAAATTCCTTAAAGCCTCCGTCGGCTTCGGTGGCTCCTGTTTCCAAAAAGACATTCTGAATCTTGTCTACCTTTGCGAGTCATTCAACCTCCCGGAAGTCGCGAAATACTGGCGCTCGGTGGTTACCATGAACGATTGGCAGAAATCCAGATTCGTTGAAAAAATCGTTCGAACCCTGTTTAATACCGTCTCCGGAAAACGCATCGCAATCCTCGGTTTCGCCTTCAAAAAAGACACCAACGATACCCGGGAATCAGCGGCCATCAACGTTTGCAGGGACCTTCTTGCGGAAAACGCCCATGTGGTTATCTATGATCCTCGCGTTCCCAAGGAAACCATCTGTAGCGACCTCTTGGAAGTCGGCGTTTCCCAGGAACTCATCGATTCCAATGTTGAGGTCGCCTTGGATCCATACTCAGCGGTTAAAGGTGCCCATGCCCTCGCCACTCTGACCGAGTGGGATGAATTCCGAAACCTGGATCTCCCTAAAATCCACAGCCTTATGCTCAAGCCTGCCTTCGTCTTTGACGGCCGCGCCATCCTTCCTATCGCCAGCCTGGCTCAACACGGTTTTGACGCATTCATTATCGGAAAAGGGGAGTGAGCGATCTCTTGAAATTGGCTCGATTTTCCATTAATACTGTTTCTGGCCGTTTTCGTAAAATGAACATTCACCCCGAATTCCACCGCTTCCTCAATCGCCATGATAAGGAAGCCCTCCTCAATCAAAAGGGCTTGGCGATTTGGATGTGCGGCCTCTCGGGCTCAGGCAAATCGACCATCGCCAACGCCGCCGAGCGCGTGCTCCATCAACAGGGCCGGTTCACCATAATCCTCGATGGCGATAACCTGCGGACTGGCCTGAATGCCAATCTCGGATTCAGCGATGAGGACCGCCTTGAAAACATCCGTCGCATTGCCGAGTTCACAAAAGTGCTGGTCCAAAACGGCGTCATCGTCTTCATCTCGGCGATCACCCCGCGCGGAGTGCTGCGTGACCTTGCAAGAGGCATCATCGGCGAGGAAAATCTCTTTGAAATCTACATCAAAGCCTCATACGAAGCCTGCGAAAAACGCGATGTCAAAGGCCTGTATGCCAAAGCTGCCCGCGGCGAAATCGACCACTTTACCGGCAAGGACGGTTCCTTTGAGCCACCCCTGAACCCTGATCTCACCTTGGATACGGAGATCCTGACCATTGAGGATTCCGCCATCGAGCTGGTGGAATCAATCATTCCCCGCTTCTCTTCGATGTAAGCATGGGAAATCATTCATTACAGAATTAGTTGACTTACTAATTATTGCTTGACCGTTCACTCGCTCAGCTCATATCAGCAAGCAGCTCTCATATTCAGAGTCTTGCACGGATTTCAGCCCTGATCCTTTTCCATTCTTTTCTGATGCCCAACTACAACCTTTCCCACCTCGATCAACTCGAAGCCGAGGCAATCTTCATTCTCAGGGAAACCGCCGCTCAGTTCCAAAACCCGGCTCTTCTTTTCTCCGGCGGCAAGGATTCCATTGTCATGGCATGGCTTGCAAAAAAAGCCTTCTGGCCTGCCCGTATGCCGTTTCCTCTTGTCCATATCGACACCGGCCACAATTTCGAAGAGACCATGATCTACCGTGATGAGTTCGTCGAATTCATTCGTGCCAACCTGATCGTCGGTTCCGTTCAGGAGTCCATCGATTCCGGAAGGGTCGTCGAGGAAAAGGGTGCAAATGCCTCCCGCAACAAACTGCAGACCGTCACCCTCCTCGATACCCTTGAAAAATACGCATACGATGCCGCACTGGGCGGTGGCCGCCGGGATGAGGAAAAAGCCCGTGCCAAGGAAAGATTCTTCTCCCATCGGGACGATTTCGGCCAATGGGACCCGAAAAACCAGCGTCCGGAGCTTTGGAATCTCTTCAATGGCCGCAAAAACCCCGGCGAACACTTCCGCGTTTTCCCGCTTTCCAATTTTACCGAAATGGACATCTGGATGTATATCAAGCGCGAAAAAATCCCACTCCCCTCCATCTACTTTTCCCACCAGCGCGAAGTCTTCGAACGCAACGGCACACTACTCGGCGTCACGAAATTTCTCAAACCCCAGGAGCACGAAACGGTCTCCACCCGCACGGTCCGCTTCCGCACCATCGGAGATGCCACCTGCACCGGGGCCGTCGAATCCCACGCCTCCGACTTGGACGAAGTCATCGCCGAAGTTGCCGCCGCACGCCAAACCGAACGCGGCACCCGTTCGGATGACAAACGCTCCGAAACCGCCATGGAAGACCGCAAAAAGGAAGGCTACTTCTGAACCATGGATCTCCCGTGCTCCCGCCAGATCGCCGCTTGGAAGGCCATGACACCAACCGGGAAACTCGAACTCCTCATCGCCACCATCCGCCAATCGAGGGAACTCAAGCGATCCGGTTTACGCGCAAGTTTCCCACAAGCCAGTCCTGCCGAAATAGAATCCAAACTCGCCCGCGTCTGGCTCCATGCAAGACCCTGACCTTATCCAGCTATTCGTCGCTCCCCTAGAGTTGGCGGGTATCGAGTATATGATCACGGGCTCGGTTGCGACCGCCGTTTATGGCGAGCCGCGCAATACCCTCGACATCGATCTCGCCATTTTTCCGGCAAGGGACCAAATTGAAACCTTTCATGGTCTTTACCCCGCAGAGGACTTCTATCTACCTCCGGTGGAAGTGATTCAGGTTGAATGCCTCCGCGAGACACGCGGCCATTTCAACATCATCCACCATCATTCCGGCCTCAAAGCCGACGCCTACCCTTCACGAAACCACCCATATCTCCAGTGGTCGCTTGAGAATCGACGCCGTATCCGGATTCATTCGCTCGAAGTCTCTTTCGCCCCACCCGAATACGTGATCCTCTATAAACTCGAATTTTTTCGCGAAGGAGGCAGCCGGAAGCATCTGCGCGACATCGCGGGGGTAATCGCCCAGCAAAGCCTGGACCTCCCGTTCTTGGAAACCGCCACTCAAAACCTTGGCTTGATCAAAGATTGGCGAGCCGCCCTGCAACTAGCCGATTCCTGATTTTTAAAATGGACCTCCTCCGCTTCACTACAGCTGGCTCCGTCGATGACGGCAAATCCACCCTCATCGGCAGATTACTCTACGACTCAAAATCCATCTTCGAGGACCAGCTCGAGGCCATGGAGGAATCCTCCCGCCGCCGGGGCGATGAAAATGTCAATCTCGCACTCCTGACGGACGGCCTCAAGGCCGAGCGCGAACAAGGCATCACCATCGATGTCGCCTACCGCTACTTCGCCACCCCAAAGCGAAAATTCATCATCGCCGACACCCCCGGCCATACCCAATACACCCGGAACATGGTCACCGGTGCCTCAACCGCCAACCTCGCGATCATACTCATCGACGCACGCAAGGGAGTCATCGAGCAGACCAAGCGCCACTCTTTCATCGCCAATCTCCTGCGCATCCAGCATCTCGTCGTCGCTGTGAATAAAATGGATCTCGTCGATTACTCCGAGAAAATCTACAACCAAATCGTCAACGACTACCGCGAGTTTGCCTCCCGCCTCGATAATATCGTTGATATCACCGCCATTCCTATTTCCGCGCTTAACGGAGACAATGTCGTCGATAAATCGGAAAAAATGGCTTGGTACCAGGGCCCAACCCTTCTTTATCACTTGGAGAATGTCTATGTGGGCGGCGAGGAAAACCACGTCGATGCGCGCTTCCCGGTCCAATGGGTCATCCGCCCGATGTCGGATGAGTTTCACGACTTCCGCGGCTATGCGGGACGCGTCGCAGGTGGCGTTTTCAAACCAGGCGATGAAATCACCGTCCTGCCCTCCGGATTCAAAACCCGCATCAAGGCCATCCACTCCACCGATGGCGAAAAGGAAGAGGCTTTCGCTCCGCAGTCGGTTTGCCTGACCCTTACCGATGAAATCGATATCTCGCGCGGAGATACCTTGGTGAAGTGCAATAATCCGCCGAAAGTCGAACAGGACATCGAGGCCATGGTTTGCTGGTTTTCGTCAAAAGCCATGCCGCCGCGCGCCAAGCTGATCGTCCGCCACACCACCCAGGAAACCAAAGCCAT
>JACMMB010000307.1 GCA_014379305.1 Akkermansiaceae bacterium | reverse complement strand
CGAAGGCGGGTGCCGGGCGCCTATTCCGCGAAGTCGAGATGATGATTCCTGATGGTTCTGAGATTGAACCCGGCTTCCTGCTTGAATCGGCTCGCCTGCTAATTGATCAGGGAAACACCAAGGACGCCGAGCAACAACTTAAAGCCGCAATCCGAACTTTTCCCAAAACCTCTAAAACCGAAACTGCCGAAAGCATGCGATTGCTAGCCAAGATATGGATAAAGGAAGAGCGTAATCAAGATGCTGCACAAGCCCTTATCCAACGCGCAGAGGCTCTTAAACCCGATTAGACACCTAATTTTGTTTAAATGGACGGCTCGGAAACTGTAGCCATTTATAAATCATTTTGTTCTGACATCTTTTTACTTGTCATAACCCTTGGGGAAAAATAACCATCCGGCCCCGCAGAAGCGGTAACCGGGTAGGTGGCCGAGTGGTTAAAGGCGGCAGACTGTAAATCTGCTCTCATTGAGTACGCTGGTTCGAATCCAGCCCTGCCCACCATCTTCCCCAAGAACATCAAGGGGAATATGGGGTTCTTTAAACCGAGAATCAATCGTCCTCGTTCTTCTCGTCTTTTGGAGCTTGGATATCAACGGTAGGCACTTCCACCTCTACCTTTTTCTTGCCTACTTTGACTTCTGGCCCATCCACATCGTATTCTGGCAGCTTCGCTTCGCCTTCTACTTTTACTTCCGGCATTTCGCCATCTTTAACCTTGTCCACATCGCATGAGGTCAGTGCGGCTGCGCTGAGCAAAATGGGAAGTGCTATTATGGAATATTTGGTGCAATTTTTCATGGTAAAACCATATCCAGCTAGTTTCACGCCACCCCATGCAAACTCGCAAAGACCAATAGCTGCATGGCAGACAGCCTGTTAGCGGCCACTTCCAGCTAGGCAAAATACTGCAAATTGCAGGACTTGCCTTTATTTGCGCAATAGAATCCCCAAAAGTTTTTCTGAAAATCAGTGCACACGAAATCTCCGCTGAGCGACAGCTTCCGGATTAGCGGGTTCATCCGCGATTTCGAGTTTGGTGTCGGCAAGGAGTTCGTCGCGGAATTTGGCGATAATGGCTTCGACGGGCCAGGAGGAGGCTTCGCCGAAAGCGCAGATCGTGCGGCCGTCGATCTGGTAGGCGATGCTTTCCAAGGTCTCGATGTCCATGGAAGTGGCATTGCCATCAACAAGGCGGTCTGAGATTTTCTTCATCCACGCGGAACCTTCGCGGCACGGAGTGCATTGGCCACAGGATTCGTGGGCATAGAAGGCGTTGATGTTGTTGAGCACCCAGGACATTTTCCGGGTATCATCAAGGACGATGACGCCACCGGAGCCGGCCATGGAGCCGCAGGCGGCGAGGGAATCGAAATCCATCGGTATATCCCAGAAAGCAAGTTCCCGCTCCGTGCCATCGGGGTTTTTAATTATGAAGACTTCGTCGGCTTTGAGGATTTTAGAAGAGGAGCCGCCGGGTATGACGGCTTTTATTTCACGGCCGTCTCTGGGCCCGCCGCACATGTCATAAAGAAGCTCGCGCATGGTGACTTTTCCAACTTCGACTTCGAAGTAGCCGGGATGTTTAACATCACCGGAGACGCATAGGATGCGGGTGCCGGTGTTGCGGGCGACACCGAGCTTGGCATATTCATCCCCGCCCATTCGGATGATGTGTTTCACATGACAAAGGGACTCTACATTGTTAACGATGGTAGGACACATGTAGAGCCCGAGGGCGGCGGGAAAATAGGGAGGTTTGATGCGTGGGTAAGGCCGCTTCCCTTCCAAGGACTCGATAAGGCCGGTCTCTTCGCCGCATATATAAGCCCCGGCGCCACGGTGGACATAAATTTCCAGATCAAATCCGGAACCGAGGATATTTGTGCCGACAAAGTTTTTCGAACGAGCGTCTTCGATGGCCTTTTCGACAATTATCGCTGCCTGTGGAAATTCCTCACGCAGGTAGATGTAGGCTTTGTGCGCACCAACGGCGAAGCAGGAGATGACCATTCCTTCAATGAGCTGGTGGGGATCCTGGTGGAGAATATAACGATCTTTGAAAGTGCCGGGTTCGGATTCATCGCCGTTGCATATAAGGTAGATCGGCTTGGTATTCTGGGGAGGAATGAACGTCCATTTCATGCCGGTCGGGAAGCCTGCCCCACCTCTTCCCCGGAGGCCGGACTTCTTGACTTCCTCAGTGATGTCCTTGGGGTTCATCAAAATGGCTTTTTTGAGATCCTCGTAGCCACCATCGTTGATGTATGTGTCGATGTTGGTATCCCAGTCTTCGCGATCAACGTTCTTAAAGATTAGCCGGTATTCGCGTGCGTGAGGCTGTTTAGTATAGGAAATCATAAGCGCCACGGGAAATATGAAGGGTTCACGCCACTCGGCAAAGCCGGAATGGCTATTTTGT
Source organism: Akkermansiaceae bacterium (assembly GCA_014379305.1). Taxonomy (GTDB): domain Bacteria; phylum Verrucomicrobiota; class Verrucomicrobiia; order Verrucomicrobiales; family Akkermansiaceae; genus Luteolibacter. The sequence goes on along the minus strand of JACMMB010000307.1, from coordinate 5,272 downwards.
GAAATTTTTCACAAGCCGGAACAGGAGCAGCCTCACTCGTCTTTGAAAGGTTCCGCGCGCCGCTCTTCAATGCATCGCGCCAGCCAGCCCATCAGCTTCCCGGCTTCTTCAGATTCGGAACACATTGCGCTGAGCGCTGCCCAATCCATGTGGTTGCGTGACTGCACTGCTGAAATTTTACTGATGTCCAACTTCGCCATGATCGCTTCCGTTTCCTTCGGGTGAGCGTTGAGAATATTCGCAGGGCGCGGCAGGTCGTCGAGAACCTCCCCCGTTAACCCGAAAGAAGTCACTCCGACTCCGAACTTTGCGCTCAACTTACGCAGCCCGTCCGCGAGTGCCTCATCCTCGATCGGTCCCGCATAGATTAGCTCCCCACCCTGGGCCCACATCGACACCGAGAGCGTCTGGAAAAAATCCTCTCGGTATGTCATCAGCGAAGGCAAAAGGCGCAGCCTTGCGGAGTGCAATCGGAATGGGGATAGTCCGAGTCTTTGCTTCAGCGCAAGCATACCCCCATCCAAGGACATTTCCTCATCCGGTGATGCTCCAGTTTCCCAGTCTATAAGAACAAGTTCGGGGTATTTCCATAAATTGCCAAGCGGCGCGTCATTGGAAAAAGCCTGTCTGAAGGCAAATGGGAAACGCCCGTTGATCTCGAAATAGCGGGTAACTACCGCGCGGAATTTCCTGATCCTCAACATCGCATTATCCATCGAAGTCTCATCTCCGCTAAGGTCATCAAGTCGCCCTTGGGTCCATGCCAGCAACTCCTGAGCCCCTGAAAGCGCGGGCAAAGGCTCGCTTCTGCGATAGTAACCTTGGCCTTTTTCGACCTTCGCAATGGCCGAAGTCGGGTCGCAGGACATGATCGAAAAGTGATATCTCAATGATGCGTCGGAGTAGTTTCCCGTAAGAGTTCGCCTCGCCAGCCGGATCAGCTCTGTTCCTTTGATCGCCTCTGCAGGATTGCTGGGTAATAAGCTGGGCAACACATCGTTCAACTGCTTTCGGAGACTCATAAGGGCAAACTTTTCGCTAACTCAACCATCCAATCTCCCAGCTTCCTTCCCATCAAGCCATTTTCTTACATCGGCATCAATCGACCGACGGGATGTGGGCATGAAACTTCCTATTGCACAAAATTCAATTCCTGCCCTAGTCTCCCTTCCCGCCTTTTTACAGTCGGACCATCCCAACACGCCATGAATCCGGATCGCGCAACTCTCAATTTTCTCAATTCCTTTCCCGAAGAGGCCCGTAAACGCGGCGATATGCTTCAGAAAGACGGAGCCGTTACGCAGATTTTCGGTAATCACCTTTTCATCCAGGGTCGCGTTGAAGATCTTTCCGGCACCCACCGCACTTCCCTCCGTCTTCAAGGAAACCGCTGGTTTGGCTCATGCACCGCCGAAGACGAAAACATTTCCGGGGCCTGCCAATATGCAACGATGCTGGAGCGCATGTATCGCGGCGAGGATCTGCCCGAATCACCCAACGAGTTCGATGACACCCCGGTTCTCGACATCATTGAAGACAAACTCGGTCGCGAACTGGACGACAAGGAAGCGGATTTCGTCACCAAAATCGAAAAACGCTACCGCCGCTATGTGATCGAGGGCGAACTTCACGACCACGACATGGTTCGCATCAGTCCGCGTTGGGAAATCACCACCTATGAGCCCCTCGAACTCTGGCCCATGCCACCCGGCGATATTCTGGAGTTCTGGAACTACCTGGCTTACGCATTTTACAAGCGGAAACTCCAATATCCGGAGTTCATGAACGTCATCACCGACCTGGGTTCGGTGCAGAAAAAAATGGCGGAGTGGGAACAGGAACGCGAAGTCGCATCCTGGTATGAGCGCATCGAACAAGTCAATGAACGCCCTCCGCAGGATGCGCCGCTCACTGTCTATTTCCGCCTCGTCGCTACGATCAATGAGGCCCGGATGGAGGTGCGTGAGGATCGTCCGAACGCACAATATCTCCAGCTGCGCGAAAAATCAGACATCGAAAAATACGTCGCACTGCAACAGGAAGGCGCTCTGCTCATGGACGCACAGTCGCAGACTTTGTGGGAACATTTCCTCGCATTTTACCGCAAGCACGGCGACACCACTCTTGATTTCGACCAAGAGGAATCATGCCGTTTCATGAACCGCGTTTTCCGCCAGCCCGCGCTGGAAGGATACCTCGTCAATCTCGATGATCGGCCATTCAAGGTGTCCGAAGAAGCGCTGTCCTGGACTTGTGAGGATGATCCCTACGACACCACCTCATTCGCCCTCCAACTCATCACCGCCACCGGTGAAAACGTTTCCCACTCGGTCCGGCTTCTACCAGGCCGCAATGAACTTTATCAGTCCGATGAAACCGTTTTCCCCGGCCCACCGCGCTGGCTTGAGGAAACGGATGTCATGCCCCGCTACCTCATTCCGAGGCGAGTCATCGACTCACTCGAAGGGGTCGAATTCCTGCGCAAAATCGGCGCATCCCTTCCCGAATCCCTCAAGAAACGCGTCGTCGATCTCGAGCTCAGGCCCAAGCTCGAAATGAAACTCATTGCCGGCCTGACCGCTGCCGAAACCGAACACCTTGTCATCGATGTCACCGCGATTGAAACCAAAGGCCGCCGCGTCGAACGACTTACCAAGGAAGGCTGGGAACTGGTTGAGCAACAGCCGGTGAAAGGCAAGCAGCTGCTTCGATTCGCCCGCGAGCCTCTCCATCCGATCCCGGTGATTCTCGAAGAAATGTCGCTCGCCTATGACGAGAAACTCATTGCTTTCAAATCCCGCATCACCAAACAGTTTCCCGAAAAATTCGCAGAATGGGTGCGGGCAATGCCACCGGAAATCGAACTGGATATCGACCTGCGCTTGAAATCAATTCTCGCCGATCCCGTCACCGCTGCCGTTCGCTTTGAAGTCGTTGGACAGGATATCGATTGGTTCGATCTCCGTATCGTAATTGATGTCCAAGGCGTAAACCTTTCCAAAGCGCAGATTCGCCAACTCGTCGCCGCCCGTGGTGGCTATGTCCGAATGGACGATGGCACCTGGATGCGCCTCGAGATCAAGCTTGATGCCGACCAACGCGAAGCCGTCACCCGTCTCGGTCTCGATCCCTTCGACCTTTCCGGTGAAACCCACCGCATGCATGCGCTCCAGCTTGCCGATCCGAAAGCCGCCGAGGTCTTCGATCCGAAAGCCTGGGAACGCATCAAGAATCGCGCCAACGACATCAAGCTCGAAGTCAATCCCGACCTTCCGGAAGGCCTCAACGCCACCCTCCGACCGTATCAGGTCGATGGGTTCAAGTTCCTTGCCTACCTATGCGTCAACAACTTCGGCGGCATCCTTGCCGACGACATGGGCCTTGGAAAAACCATCCAATCCCTGACCTACCTCCTTTGGCTCTTCGACGAACATAAAAACGCGGGCGGCATGAAAAAACCAGCGCTCGTCGTCTGTCCAAAATCAGTTCTCGATGTTTGGTTCTCCGAAGCCGGCAAATTCGCCCCGCAGTTAAAAGTCAAGATCCTCAAAAACCGTGATGATATCAATGTCGATCACATCCAGAATAACGTCGATATCCTCGTCCTTAATTATGCCCAGCTCCGCGTCTGTGGCGAGGAACTCAACGGTATAAAATGGCTCACCACCATCCTCGACGAAGGCCAGCAAATCAAAAACCCCGATTCAAAAGCAGCCAAGTGTGCGCGTGAGCTCGACTCCCAGAACCGCTTGGTCCTCACCGGAACTCCCATCGAAAACCGACTGCTCGATATGTGGTCCCTCATGGCTTTCGCCATGCCCGGCGTCCTTGGTTCACGCGCCTATTTCAAAAAACGTTTCGACAAAAGGAAGGATCCTCTTTCCCAAAGCCGGCTGGCTTCCCGTCTCCGCCCCTTCCTGCTTCGCCGCACCAAGCTGCAGGTTGCCCAGGACCTGCCGCCTCGGACAGAAGAGGAAGTCTATTCCAAAATGGAGGGAGTCCAGCTCGAGCTGTACAAAAACGAACTCAAGCGTATCCAAAAAGCCCTCCTCGGCCTTGATTCCGATGAGGCGGTCAAAAAGAACTCCTTCGCCATCCTGCAAGGCCTCATGCGGCTTCGCCAGATATGCTGCCACCCCGGCCTCATCGATCCGAAATACCTCAAGGAAGAGTCCGCCAAAATGGAATCCCTCTTTTACCTCCTCGATCAGCTCCACGAGGAAGGTCACAAGGTTCTCGTCTTCTCCCAATTCGTCTCAATGCTTGATCTGATCAAGGCTCGTCTCGAACTCGAAGCCCGCCCGTTCCATTATCTCACCGGTCAGACGAAAGATCGCAAAGGCGAGATCGAGCGCTTCCAGACGACCAAAGACCCATCCGTATTCATGCTTTCGCTCAAAGCAGGCGGCGCCGGACTCAACCTCACTTCCGCCTCCTACGTCATCCTTTACGATCCATGGTGGAACCCCGCAGTGGAAAACCAGGCGATCGACCGAACCCACCGCATCGGTCAGAAGAACAAGGTCATTGCATACCGCCTGCTTACCAGAGACACCGTTGAGGAAAAAATCCGTGTCCTGCAGCATCAGAAAACCCAGCTTGTCACCAACGTGCTCGGCGATGAGGGCTTCGCTTCCAACCTTGGCATGGAAGACCTCCACTTCATCCTCACCCACACCATCGACGATGATGAAATGATGGAGGAAAAACCCAAGGCTCCCACTCCCCAGAAAAAAGCACCTAAAGTAAAAGCCTAGCTTGATCCGCTCAAAGCTCCCCCAAAGGCTTTTTCAGATACTGCTCATCTCGTAGTTTACGCAGATACTCCAGATATTTCCTCTGCGCTTCGATACTTGCGCCATCCTTCACCGCTGTTCCTCCCGCCTGCGCCAATTGCAAGGGCGGCTGCACACCGTATTTTTTCCAAGGCCCGTAAGGCACCTGACCATCCTCTACAAAACGCCAATGGACCTTTGTCCCTGAATTGACCCCGAGGTAATCCCGAATCGAAGGCGACAAATCAATGCCTGCCGAGCCATTCTGAGTTGCTTTGGGAGCCTTGTTTCCGAACACATACTCCCAATCATCCGTCACCCACGGCCCGCAGTCCTCCCACTGTGCGTAACAACTTCGCTTGTTGTAAAAAATCTGCACCCACCTGCCTTTCAGAACCGTCTTGCCTGGTGCGGGCTGCATTCTACGGAACCAGGGAATCACTTTCGCAGCCTCGGCCTTGTGGCTGCTCCAGCCCTGCACATCATTGTAGGGCAGG
>JACMMB010000306.1 GCA_014379305.1 Akkermansiaceae bacterium | reverse complement strand
CGCTGTTCCGCGGCGGGGCGGAGGAGCGCATCCGCCGCAAGCTGCTGGAGGATGGGCACATCGACACCGTGATCGGCTTGCCGGCGAATCTGTTCTATTCGACCGGCATCCCGGTCTGCATCCTCGTCCTGAAGAAGTGCAAGAAGCCCGACGACGTGCTCTTCATCAACGCCAGCGGCCCTGAGAACTTCGACAAAGGCAAACGCCAGAACCAACTCAGCAAGCAGCACATCGCCAAGATCATCGACACCTACAAAAACCGCGAGCCGGAGCCCCGCTACTCCCGCCGGGTAGAGATGGACGAGATCAAGAAGAACGACTTCAACCTGAACATCTCCCGCTACATCAGCACGGCGGTAGGCGAGGAAGAGATCAGCCTGGAGGAGACAAATGCTGCACTGGTGGAAATCGAGAAGTCTATCCAAGTTGCAACGACCAAACACAATGAATTCCTAAAAGAGCTTGGCCTGCCGCTCCTTCCAGCAGGAAAAGAAAAAAGCCAAAAATCATGAAATTCCTACTCTCCATAGGAGTTGAACTACCTGAGAAACCATCCGTTTTCTGACTGGAACGGGCGTCTGGGCCGGCTCTGGCAATCGCTCCCCCTGTCGCGTTGGCATGCGGAGCTGGCGTATCTGCCGGTCGAGAGTTTGGTCCGGGACCGTCAGGCGGAGTATTATGACGCGCTTGGTGCTGCGTGCGGTTCGGCTTCAGATGGGGAAGTCTTGCCCGACAAGGCGATGCCCAATCCCATTTGCTCATTCATGCTGCCACACCACTCTCAACTGGGGCAGGCATTTGAAATGGGCGTCGCTTGTAAGGAGCAGGCTACCCGCCGCTTCGCTGCACGCGGCGATCCAAATGTCATTCGACGGGATGGGTGCGCCGCGTTGTTTCAGGTCTTGCACCAGGCCTCCATAGATCCGTGCCTCACGGGAACCCACGCTCCATTCCTCGACTTGCGCCTGACCGAGGAAATCTTCCAGCTTCCGCCAATTTACCTGGTAACGACTGCCGTTTCGGAAACCGAAATCCAACTCTCCAATCACAATGGAAGGCACATAGATTTTCTCCGCAAGCGCCAGGATCTCATGCCACGCCGCCGTCTTCCTCCAGTCCGAGTAGGCATTCGTATCAAGAGTCACCGTCATTTCCAGATTTCCCCATCGATTGTATCGAATGCCTCCATCGCCGTGTCCCAATCGGCTCCAAACTCTTCGGGCGAGTCTCCGGCGAAGCGATCAAGATTGTTTTTTCGGGATTGCCCCTCGATTTCCAAGCCTTTCCTCAAGGCGTCCACCAACACGGCATTCATCGAGATGCCCTTCTCGGCAGCAACCGCCTTCGCCCTCTCGACCCACTTCTCATCCACGCGCCGAATCGTCACCTGAGTCATGCATACGCTTTAGCTTCAAAAGCGCATACAGTCAAGCCACCCGCCAGTCGTTGCTCTGCGCCGGGTGCTTAAAGGTGGACAAATCCGATTGAGGCCGCAAAACAGGGCGGATATGAGAAAGACTTTTCCTATGGAAATGGAGGGCCACAAGCCACCGCGGGTGATCGAATCGATCAAGAGCGAGATCCGCAAATACCTGAAACGCGAGCGGCGGAAGGCTTTGCCCGAGGGAGTGGATTTCTGGGATTTCGATTGTCAGGCCGGGCCAGATGGCCAGGAGGCGAAGCCGCTGCATGTGGAGGAGATCATTGCCAAGATCGATGAAGCGGGCAGCGCGGGCTGGAAGTCGGTGTATATCGAAATTCTTGCCAAGCCGGGTCATCGCCTGACGCGGAAGCCGCAGGAGCCAAGGCTGGGATCCGAATTGGAATAAGTGCGGAAATTTTCACCAACCGGGCTTTCGTTTTCCCGATCCGGGGTGAATCTGTCAGCGGATGAATGACCAAATCAAAGATGCGGTGCTGCGCATGGCTTGGGAGGACAGGACCACTTTTGAGGAAATCGAGAAACGTTTCGGCCTCAATGAGGCGGCGGTGATAAGAATCATGAGGCAAAGCCTGAAGCCATCCGGTTTCCGGATGTGGAGGCGGCGGGTGAGCGGTCGGATCACCAAGCACCGCAAGACTTTCGAGGCGCGGCGGGCAGAATTGAAGCCCTCTGCGTGGCGGGATGAGGTTTCCGGCAGCGAGTGATATAGCTCGTCAGTGCGGGTTTCCTTGGCCAACGTGCCTGCCCTAACACGCAAACGCTTTGGAAACATTTAGAGAACTCGGAATATCGGCTGATCTGGTCAAAGGCCTGGCTGAACTGGGGATTATCAAGCCCACCGAGGTGCAGGCGCAGGCGATTCCTTTTTTGATGAAAAACGGTGGCGATTTCGTTGCCCAGGCGCAGACCGGGACGGGAAAGACCGCCGCCTTCGGTTTGCCGCTGTTGACGAAAATCGATCCCAAGAAAGCGGAGATCCAGGGCCTGGTCATCGCGCCAACCCGGGAGCTGGCAAAGCAGATCGGCAAGCAACTTTTCCGTTATACAAAATACTCGGAAAAAGTCTTCGTGGAGGTCGTCACCGGAGGCGAGCCGATGGACAGGCAGATTTCAAATTTGCTCCGGCCCACGCACATCGTCGTGGCGACTCCGGGGAGGCTGATCGATCTGATCAAAAAGAAGGCGCTGACTCTGGCCGCGGTGAAACATCTGGTGCTCGATGAGGCAGATGAAATGTTGAGCATGGGGTTTAAAAAAGAACTGGTGGCAATCTTCGGGCTCAGCCGGCAGCGGCGCAGCACCTGGCTGTTCTCGGCAACCTTCCCGGATGCGATCCATTTGCTGGTGAAAAGCTGCATGCCGGGGCAGCCGGAAATTTTGAAAATCGACAAGGCGCATGTGGTGAATCAAAACATCGACCACCGCTATGCCGTCTGCGGGAAAGACGAGAAGAACGATTTTCTCTCCGGATTTTTGAGTCGCCGCGAGGATGAGCGCGGACTGATCTTTTGCCGGACCAAGGCGGGGGCCATCGCCCTCGGCAGGCAGTTGGAAAAACTCGGTTTTCCGGTGGATGTCATCCAGGGGGATTTATCCCAGCGTGAACGGGACAAGGTGATGAGAGGCTTCAAAAACGAGCGGACGCGCATCCTGATCGCTACCGATGTGGCCGCGCGCGGAATCGATGTCGAGGGGCTGTCCTTCGTGATCCATTACCAGCTCCCGGAGCAACTCGAATACTATACCCATCGCAGCGGCAGGACCGCACGCGCAGGCAAAAAAGGGGTTTCGATCGCACTGATCGATCCAAAGGAACGTAAAAAGATCGGCCGGTTCGAGCAGGAGCTGGGGGTTTCTTTCACTGAAATCGGTTGAGATCCGGCCTGTTAATCTCGAAAAACCAGTCGCAATCCCCAGCGCCAGTCGCCACCTTTCCCAAGTGAAATCCGGTTTTCTTGACAAACTCGTCTCGCGGCTTGACCGCGTTGAACCCGGCGAGATCCAGCAAATCGTGACCCGCCTGATTCAGGAAAAGGGTTTTCTGGAAAACGTTTTCGAGGCCCTCCATGAAGGCCTCATCATTCTCGATCTCAGTGGGAAAATCCTCTTTCTCAACCGCGCCGCGTGCCGGTTTTTCGGTCTGGATTCCTCGTCCCTTGGCGAGAAAATCCACACCAAGATCCGCGGACTCGATTCCATCTCCCTGACCGCGACCAAGCAATCCATCTCCCGGGACATCGAAATATTCTACCCGGATCACCGCCTCCTTAATTTCTACCTCGCCCCCATCGACGACCCTGTCCACCAGGAGCT
>JACMMB010000305.1 GCA_014379305.1 Akkermansiaceae bacterium | reverse complement strand
CCATCAACTGGTTGAACGCCGCCGATCCGAATGCCGCCGCTGCCGTGCCTGCCAAGGTGTGAAACAATGTCCCCCACTCCATAGCCAAACCCTTGCGAGCCAGGAGATACCCGAAAAACGTTGTCACCAGCACGAAAAAATTCAGTCGCACCTTCATCAGAACGCCCAAGTCCTGGCGGAAATTCGGCGCTTTGATCAATTCCTCTTCTGTCCCGGACACATCGCGAACTTGGAGTACACAATTGCCAGCGTCCAGCAAGCATCGCCATCCCGCACCGAATCAAATCCGCCCGCCCGTTTTCCAGAACTCTCCGCTTGCCCTCCATGGGATTCTCGAAAGAATCGGGAAACTTACCTACCATTCCATGAAAACCCCACTCGTAACCCAGGATCTCACTACCGTTCATACCAACATCAAGGCATTGGTCTCAGCTCACCTTGAAGACACCGGGGGCCTGCTGCGCCTGTCCCCAACCTGGGTGCCACGATCCTTCCTTCAACCCGGACTGCGTATCAAGCTGCACCCGGATGACACCTATGCCTACGGACTCAACCGCGGCGGCATCGATGAGCGTTGGTTCGGCTCGACGACCGAGACCGCCAATGAAGGCCGCGATGGCGATGAAGGGCTTTCGTATGTTGTTGTCGGCAACGAGCGCTTCACCCTTCGCGATGCGATCTCAGAATGTGGTGCCGATATCATCGGTGACACGCTCTGGAAAAAATACAGCAAATGGCCGGTTTACTCGAAGTTTTTCGATAACATGGGGCCGATCCCCCACCACATGCACCAAAGCGCCGCGCAAGCCGCGCTGGTCGGTCAGGAAGGCAAGCCGGAGAGTTATTATTTTCCCCCGCAGCACAACAATGTCGGCAACAATTTCCCCTACACCTTCATGGGCTTCGAGCCCGGCACCACCCGGGATCAGGTCCGCAATTGCATTGCAAATTGGAACAAGGGGGAAAACGGAATCCTCGATCTTTCAAAAGCCTATCGTTTGAAAATCGGGACCGGATGGCTTATTGATCCTTGTATTCTCCACGCCCCCGGCTCCCTCTGCACCTATGAGCCACAGTGGGGTTCTGATGTGTTCGGCATGTATCAAAACCTTGTCGAAGGCCGTGAAGTCCCTTGGTCCCTGCTCGTGAAAGACATGCCCGCCGACAAGCATCAGGATATCGATTTCATCATCGATCAGCTCGACTGGGATAAAAACACCGACCCGAATTTCAAAGACAATCACTATCTCGAACCGATCACCTCGGAGAAAGGCGGGGGCTTCCACGATAAATGGATCGTCTATGGAAAAATTGACGGTTTCCAATTTTTCTCCGCCAAGGAACTCACCGTCGAGCCAGGCCAAACCGCTACAATCAAGGACAATGGCGCCTCCTCGGTCATCGTGGTGCAAGGCGAAGGCCACGCCAACAAACTTCGCTTGAACTGCCCGAAATTGCTGCGTTTCAACCAGCTTTCACAAGACGAATTCTTTATTACCGAGACCGCCGCCAAACAAGGAATCAATTATAAAAATACCTCGGAAACCGAACCATTGGTCCTGCTCCGCTACTTCGGCCCCGAAGTCAACCCGGATGCACCCGCAGTCGGAACTTACAAGCGATAATCGACGAGCGCCGCATTCAGCATGAAAACGCCCTGCCGGATTCGGCGGGGTGGCCGCTTGAAGAAATTATTTAGCTTTTACCGTCATAACCCCCTGCATGATCGCAAAGTGGCCGGGAAAGCTGCAGATATAAGGATAATCTCCGGCAGCTGGAGCCGTGAAAGTGATTTCATCGGATTCTCCACCCCCAAGAAGTTTGGTATGGGCGACGATCTCTGCCTTGCTTTCCGCATCCTGGGGAATGTAGCCGGAATCCTTTGCAGGTGCGCATTTCGTGGCAAAGGTCGGAATCACGGTATCCGGCTTCAGGATCACCAAATTGTGTCCCATTGCGATGGCGGGAAGTTGGCCGATGTGTTTGAAGGATAGAACAACCTTCTGGCCTTCCGTTACTTCAAACGCTTTTGAGCTGTATTGCATTTGGTCATTTCCAGTGATTTCCACTTTGGCATCCTCGGCGGAAACGAACTGGCAGAATGCGGCGGATAGCAGGGTTAAAACGGTCTTTTTCATAGGTTGGTGAGTAATATTCGATACGCGCGGAAGCTTCATCACTTTCCTGGTTTTCGCAACTCCATCTAACGAAATTTTCCGTAAACCCCTGATTTCCTCTCGTCACGTGCGCCAGATGTGCTTAACTTATTCATAAGTCAGCGTTAGAGTTCCTAACTTGGCATGACCATTGCTATCCAAACCCTACCAATCTGCAATCATGAAAAAAATCGAAGCTATCATTAAACCATTCAAGCTTGAAGAAGTAAAAGAATCTCTAGCAGAAGTCGGAGTCCAAGGAATGACCGTGACGGAGGTTAAAGGCTTCGGACGTCAAAAGGGACACACCGAAATCTATCGTGGTTCTGAATACACCGTTGATTTTCTACCTAAAGTGAAAATCGAAATCGTTGTGGACGATGCACAGGCGGAAAATGTGGCTCAGGCAATCGTTAAAAGTGCCAATACCGGCAAAATCGGGGATGGAAAAGTATTCATCTCCACCATTGAGGAGGCCATCCGTATACGCACCGGAGAAACCGGTTCATCCGCTGTCGCGGTTAACTGAATTGAATTATTTCCTCTAAACCGATGTCCTGCAACCGGGACATCGGTTTTTTGTTTCATGAATTCCGGATAATCAACGCGTTTCAAAGCTCATGCTGGGTAGTTCCATCGATATATGAGATAATCGACGGGACCGCCAGTGCCAACGCATCCGCGACATCCTGATAGGCCTTTTTCCCCATTCCAATCGGATCCGGCACATCCGAACCGAATCCTTTGCCGGGCACATCGATGAACTCGCAGGCCAGATAGAATTTGTCTGAAAACGCAGGGAAATGCTCTTCCAGAATTTGAAGATGTCCGTGCGTCATGGCGAAAACGTGTGTCGCCTCATTCAACAATTTCTCGCTCACTGGCCGACTGCTGAAATTTCCCAGCCCGGCATCCAGGCTGTCCACCATATCCATCGTCTCCCGGCTGCAAGGGGAACCCTCCGAAGCCGACAAGCCAGCCGAACTCACCGCATAATCCTGCCGGTTCCCCACCGCCTTGCGGAAAAGCGCTTCAGCCATTGGGCTGCGACAGGTATTGCCTGTGCAAACAAAAAGAACCCGTTTTGTCGCAATCATAAGGCCGCACCATGATAGCCAACCGATGATCCGTCAAATCAAAGCCTTGCCATCTCGCGTAGAGGCGGCTTCGGCTGGCCTGCTTCAAGCTTAATGGAATCCAACGGCTGATCCCTCCCTGGACAACCATGGTTAAGATGCTTACCGCAAGCTATTGACCTTGACGGAATGGGGGTGGTGCAGGCTTTATCAGCGCGACAATATTCCATTATGAGTTCCTCCAAATTACCTACACTGCGTTATGAGTGCATGCTCGCCCGCCTGTTACAGATAGCCCTTGTTTTTATCGCTATGTTTTCGGCTCGTTTGCATGCTCAGGACTTTGAAGGAAAGAACATCACCGAGCTTTCGATTCGTTACCGTGGGGCCAAGACCGTCGATGAGGAACGCCTTCGAAACCTGATGGCCACCAAGGCTGGCACTGAGTATCGCGCCGAGCGTCTGGACAACGATATCAAATCACTCTACGAATCCGGCCTTGTTGACGATGTGAGGTTTCTGGCCGAGCCAGCGGGAGCCGGAGTGCGTGTGATTGCCGACATTCTCACCCGCCCGGCAATGGGTGGAGTTGGGTTTGTAGGAAACAGTATTTTCACCGATCAAAAGCTGGCCAAGGAAACCAAACTCAAAGCCGGTGGTGCGCTGAGCGATGCGGAAATCCTGGAGGCGCGGCGCAACATCGAGAAATATTACCAAGGCTACGGTTACCCGGACGTGCTGGTCACTCACCGCACCCAGGCGACCGGACAGGAAGGAGTGGCGGATTTGATTTTTGTGATCGACGAGGGAACAAAGAATGAGGTGCGGAAAATACGGTTTGAAGGCAATACGGTTTTCACCACTCCGGAGCTGAAGAAAGAAATGAAGACCAAGGAAAAGGGATGGTTCTCATGGCTGACTAAATCCGGCCGTTTCGAGTCAGGTCAGTTGGATGAGGATCTGGATGCGGTTCTTGATTACTACCGCAGCAATGGCTATCTCCGTGCGAGTAGTCCCGGCATGCGCCGCGACCCTGTGGGTGACGGACGTGTCGATCTGGTGATTGCTATCAGCGAGGGCGAGAAATACACGGTTGCCAGCGTCAGCTTTGGTCGGATGACCGTTTTTAAACCTGAAGAGCTCTATCCCTCAATGACCTTGAACGGTGGCGACGCCTACTCATCCACGAAAATGCGTGATGATATCAAAACAATCCGCAGCTTTTATGGATCACGGGGATATGCGGACGCGCTGGTTACTCCGGATATCAATGATGCCGGTCCGAACCGCGTGAATATCAAATATCTCATCACCGAGGGTTCCAGATTCCGCGTCGGTCGCGTCAATATTCAAGGCAACACCAAGACCAAGGACAAAGTCATCCGTCGCGAGGTTCCGCTTAAACCCGGTGACTGGTTCAATACCGTCGAGCTTGAAACCACCAAATCCCGCTTGGAAAATTTACAATATTTCAGCGATGTCCAGACAACCGGAACTCCCGGTGGCAGCGGCTACCGCGATGTGGATATCCTGGTTGAAGAACGCAATACCGGCTCCGTGGGTGTTGGCCTCGGCTTCAGTTCGGTCGATAACATCGTGGGCTTTCTAACCTTGGAGCAGAGCAATTTCGATATTATGAATCCCTGGGCCTTCACCGGTGGAGGCCAGCGCTTTGGCATGAATCTTCGTCTTGGCTCGGAACGCAGCGAATTCAGTGTATCCCTCGTCGAGCCATGGTTCCTTGATCAGAAACTTTCCCTCGGCGGCGAGCTTTTCTACCGCCAGTCCAGTTACTTCAGTGATGTCTATGACCAGACCAATGCCGGTGCCGCGGTCTTCATACGCAAACCACTGACCGAAAAATCATCCCTCAAGCTGGAGTATCGCCTCGAACAAATCGGCATTGATGTTGAAAAAGGCGCAAGTCCCGCATTCCAAAACGAGGACGGCGACTTCCTCCGCAGCGCGCTGACTTTGAATTATCTCTATGACAACCGTGACAGCACAATCCAGCCGCGCAAAGGTGAGCGTCTTGACGTTTCATTAACGGTAGCAGGTGGCATTTTCGGAGGCGACGTGGATACTGTAACTTTGTCCGCCCAAGGTGCGAAATACTGGAACTTGAAATGGGACACCATCCTCTCGCTCAATGGCGAGCTGGCCTTCGCCGATGCGATCAATGACGACGTGCCGATTTTCGAAAGGCTTTTCCTTGGTGGTGGCAGGACTCTCCGCGGATTTGAGTTCCGTGATATTGGTGGTCCGCGCGATGCTGCGTCCGACGAAGTACTCGGCGGTCAATCGCTTGGCTATGTTAGCGTCGAATACACAGTTCCTATCATTGAAACAGTCCGCGGTGCGGTGTTTTACGATATGGGTTTTGTAAACGATGGGTCATTCGATATCGTGCCTGAAGACCTCTACAGCGACATCGGTGTGGGTATTCGCTTGAAACTGCCAATCAGCCCGATTCCCCTGGCCCTCGATTACGCGGTTCCGGTCAGTTCGCCGGATAATGAGGCAGACAAGGGTGGTCAGTTCAACTTTTACCTGAACTACCAATACTGAGGCTGACAAATCCGCACAGGCCGATCCGATAAAATCTCAACGGTCTTCTTGTTTTGGAAACAGCGCCATCCGGTCTGCGAAACTTTTATTCCGAATCTTCTGCAGCGTTAGCGCTGTCCGATTCTGCTGAACCGGGTGGATTCGTTGAAGCCGTATCTGAAGTTGTTTCGTCTTCTCCATCAGGAATGACCAGGGAGATGTCCTGAAGTTTCTCTACTTGCCGGAGCGTAAGGAGTTTTACGCCCTGGGCGTTGCGGCCAGTGGTCCTGACTTCGTTGACGCGGATGCGGATGCTCTGGCCGGTGGATGTCATCAGCATGAGTTCATGCTCTTCGGTGACGGCGAGGGCACCGACCAGAGGGCCGGTTTTCTCGGTGACCTTCATGGTGATGATTCCTTTCCCACCACGTGATTGGGTCCGGTATTCATCGAAGGAAGTGCGTTTTCCGAGACCGTTTTCAGATGCTACAAGCAGTGTGCTTTCGGCAGTGACAAGGGCAAGGCCGACGACGAAATCCCCGGCGACAGGGCGAATGCCCATCACGCCTTGTGAGGAGCGGCCAAGCGGCCGGGTGTCCTGCTCAGAAAAACGGAGGCTGATTCCTTCATGGGTGACAAGGATGATGTTATCGCTGCCGGAAGTGCGGCGGACACCGATGAGTTCGTTTTGCTCCTCAAGGATGATGGCAATGGTGCCGGCCTTGCGGTAATTGCGGAAGTCGTTGAGAGCGGTCTTCTTGACCTTGCCGCTGCGTGTGGCGAAAAAGACAAAGCCCGCATTTTCGTGGAAGGTGATGTCCGTGCCCGTTTCATCGGTGATGCGTTCCAGTCGCAAAAGGGCGGCGATTTTCTCCTCGGGTTGGAGATCGAGGACATTCCGAATACTGCGGCCGACAGAAGTTCGCGAACCTTCAGGAAGTTCATAAACCCGCTCGACATACAGGCGTCCGGTATTGGTGAAGAAAAGAAGATAATCATGGGCTTGGACGGAGAACAGGTGCTCGATGAAGTCGTCAGGCTGGTCCTTGGCGGTGGATTTGGTCTCCATGCCTTTGAGTCCTTTCCCTCCACGACCTTGAAGACGATATTCGGTAGATGGGGTGCGCTTGATGTAACCGCGATGTGACAGGGTCACGATCATCGCATCGTTAGCGATAAGGTCCTCCATTGCGACCTCACCTACAGCGGCGACGATCGGACATATACGGGGACTCGCATACTTCGCTTTGATGGCTTGAAGCTCGTCCTTGATGATATTGAGGACACGCTCCTCACGCGCGAGAATATCCATGAGGTCCTTGATGTCCTCAAGAATGCCGTCATATTCACCTTTGACCTTGTCACGCTCAAGGCCGGTAAGTTGATACAAACGAAGCTCTAGAATCGCGTTGACCTGGCGCTCTGAGAAAACGTAGCGGTCGCCCTGAATGCCCGGCTGGGAGCGAAGCAGGATGCCGAGGCCTTCCGCAGTTGCGATTGGGAAATCATATTTGGACAAGCGCTCGCGCGCCTCGTCGCGATTTTTCGAGTCGCGGATGATTTTGATGAAATCGTCAAGGTGGCCAAGGGCCAGGAGGTAAGCTTCAAGAAGTTCGGCGCGCTCCTCCGCTTTTGCCAACAGGTAGCGGGTGCGGCGGATGACCACCTCCCGACGATGCTCTATGTAGCAATCGATGGCTTCCTTGAGGGAGAGCTGCTTCGGTCGATTCTGGTGAATCGCAAGCATGTTGACGCTGAAGGAAGTTTCCAGGGCGGTGAGTTTAAAAAGCTGGTTGACGACGACCTGTGGTCGGGCGTCCCGTTTCAGCTCGATCTCGATCCGGGTTTCCTCGTCTGAGAGGTCGCGCATACCCGAGATCCCGGTGAGGATTTTTTCGTTCACAAGCTCTGCGATGCGTTCCTGGAGAGTGGCGCGGTTCACCCCGTAAGGAACCTCGCGGATGGTGATCATCGACTTGCCGTTTTCATTTTCCTCGATCTCAACGGTGCCGCGGAGTCGCATGGAGCCGCGACCGGTCCGGAAGTAATCCTCGATGCCGCGGAGGCCGCGGATTTCACAGGCCACCGGGAAATCCGGTCCCTTGATATGCTCCATCAGGCCCACAAGATCGATGTTGGGATCGTTGATCTGTGCGCAGATGCCATCGATAACTTCTCCGAGGTTGTGGGGCGCTAGGTTCGTAGCCATGCCCACGGCAATGCCGGTGCCGCCATTGACCAGGAAATTGGGAAAAGCGGAGGGTAGGACGGATGGCTCCTGGAGCGTGCCATCGTAATTCGGAACGAAATCAACCGTGTCCTTGTCCAGATCATCCATCATCGCCATCCCGAGCGGATGGAGGCGGGCTTCGGTGTAACGCATGGAGGCGGCGGAATCGCCTTCGACAGATCCGAAGTTACCCTGGCCATCGACGATCAGCTCGCGCATCGACCATGGCTGACCCATGTTGACGAGAGTGGTGTAAATCGCCTGGTCGCCGTGGGGGTGATAGTTACCCATCGTTTCGCCGACAATCTTCGCGCATTTCACATGGGACTTGGAAGGCGTCACCCCGAGTTGCCGCATCGCATAAAGGATGCGCCGTTGAGACGGCTTAAGGCCGTCGCGAACGTCGGGAAGCGCCCGCGAAATGATGACGGACATCGAATATTCGAGAAACGATTGCGACAGTTCGTCGGCAACATTGATGGGCTTGATGGAATCGTTGGACATGGAAAAATTAAAATTCTGGAATCAGGAAAGGCGATCAAACGTCGAGATTGCGCACATTGAGCGCGTTATCTTCGATGAACCGTTTGCGGGGTTCGACGACATCCCCCATCAGGACGTCGAACATTCTGTCGGCCTCTACGGCATTGTCTTCATCAAGGCGGACGCGGAGAAATTGACGGGTTTCGGGATCCATGGTGGTCTCGAATAGTTGCTTGGCGTTCATTTCTCCGAGCCCCTTGAAACGCTTGATCTGAACTCCTTTGGAAGAAATTTCGAGAACCTTGGATAGGATCTCCGAAATGACGAAAATGGGAGTGGCTGTTTTTTTCTCTCCCTCTCCTTCGGACAATTCAAAGATGGGAGTATCGAGTGAATAGAAGTTCCCGGTATCGATTCCAAGTTCCTGAAGGCGGGAGAAAAGCTTGGCGATGGCGTGGGATTCGTGAAGCTCGTGCAGGACGGCGCGGCGTGACGGGCCTGTGATGGCGGCGAGCTCCTCGTCAGTCAGCTCCTCGTCGAAAAGGCCGAGATCGCGATTTCCAGAGGCAAAAGTGCTGAGGGCCGACTCGTCGGCGAAGTAGATGACGGATTCGACATTGCCTTCGCGGATGCGAATCATGTATTCCGGGAGATGACCGTCGGCGCGACGGGCGTTGAGGTAAGCCTCGAAATTGCCGCCATTGCCTGCAATCGATTTGGTGAAACGGGAAAGGGAGGAGAGGTTTTCGAGGATGGATTTCAGTTCATCGGCGGAGAAAGATCGCGATTTGTCATACGTGCGCAGGGTGACTTCGCCGGCACCAAGATCGATGAGGATTTTGTTGAGCTCGTCGTTATCCTGAACGTATTCGGCGCGTTTTTTCCGGGTCACGAGATAAAGAGGCGGTTGGGCGATGTACAGGAAACCGCGCTTTACCAACAGGGGCATGTGGCGGCAGAAGAAAGTCAGGAGGAGGGTGCGGATGTGGGATCCGTCCACGTCGGCATCGGTCATGATGACAATTTTGTGGTAGCGGACTTTGTCTATATTGAAAGATCCGTCCTGCTCGCCATCGCCGATGCCCGCGCCGATGGCGGTAATCATGGATTGGATTTCCTTGTTCTGGAGGGCGCGGTGCAGGCGGGCTTTCTCGACATTGATCAGCTTGCCGCGCAGCGGGAGTATGGCCTGGGTGCGGCGGTCGCGGCCTTGTTTTGCGGAACCACCGGCGGAGTCTCCTTCGACAATGTAGAGTTCGGATTTCGCGGGATCACGCTCCGAGCAATCGGCAAGTTTTCCCGGGAGTCCGCCGCCGGAGAGGGCGGATTTTCGAACGGTTTCGCGCGCCTTCCTGGCGGCCTCACGAGCGCGGGCGGCGTTAACGGATTTTTCGATGATTTTGCGGGCGAGGGAAGGGTTTTCCTCGAAGTAGGTGTTGAGACCTTCATAAACAATGGACGAAACGACTCCTTCAATCTCGGAGTTGACCAGCTTGCCTTTGGTTTGGGAGGAGAAGCGCGGGCTGGGCATTTTGACGGAAATAACGCAGACGAGGCCTTCGCGGACATCATCGCCGGAAAGGGCTGGATCCTTGTCCTTCAGAATTTTGTTGGTCTTCGCGTATGCGTTGATCGCACGTGTGAGGGCGGTGCGAAAACCAGTCAGGTGGGTGCCACCGTCCGCGTTGGGAATGGAGTTGGCGAAGCACAGGATCTGGTCATTGTAGGAATCGTTATATTGGAAAACGACATCGGCAAAAACGTCCTCTTTGGTCTGTTTGCCGTCGTAATCGTAGTCGATCTCGCGCTTGCCGTTGATCACGACCGGCTCGGGATGGACGACGTTTTTATTTTCACTTAGCTGGGTGACGAATTCAACGATGCCTTCCTTGTAGAAGAATGTGGCTTTTTTAGCGGATTCAGGTCGTTCGTCCTCGAGGTCGATGGTGAGACCCGGGTTCAGGAAAGCCAGCTCGCGGAGGCGGGTAGCTAGGCGGTCGAATTGGAAAGTGATCGTATCGACGAAGATGGTGGCGTCTGGAAAAAAGGTGATCGCCGTACCGGTTTTCCTGGGATCGACATCGCCAACCACGTGAAGTTGCTCGGTGGTTTTGCCGCGTTCGAAGGAGATG
>JACMMB010000032.1 GCA_014379305.1 Akkermansiaceae bacterium | reverse complement strand
GGGAGTGAGGGAAATCCGTTATCCGGCAAGGTATCTCGGGGCGGACGGGGTCGAGCAGTCGACCGTGGCGAAATTCGAAATGACGGTGGAGCTGCCATCGCATCTGAAGGGCACCCACATGAGCCGGTTTGTTGAGTCCTTGCACGGGTTTTCAGAGCAGTTGAGCGGAGCTTCGGTCGGGAGGCTGGCGGAGGATTTGGCGAAGCGGCTGCAGGCGAAGAATACGAATGTGAGCTGTGAGTTCACCATTTTCCGGGAGAAGAAGGCCCCGGTTTCAAAGCTGGCGAGCTTGATGGATTACGAACTCGGGGTGGACTTTCGATACTCGGTCGCGGACGGAAATGAATTGTTTCTGAGTGTGGAAATCCCGGTGGCAACGCTGTGCCCGTGCTCCAAAGCGATCAGCGAGCGCGGGGCGCACAACCAGCGCGGGGTGGTGACGATTTCGGTAGAGGTGTTGGAGGATTTGAGCTTCGAGGAGTTGATCGATCTGGCGGAGCGATCGGCGAGTTGCGAGTTGTATGCGGGACTGAAAAGGATCGATGAAAAGGCGGTGACAGAACGCGCCTATGACCAGCCGGTATTCGTGGAGGACCTAGCGCGAAATGTGGCGGCGGGGCTGAAGCTGCACAGGGCGGTGGGGTGGTATCGGGTGGAGGCGGAGAATTTCGAGTCGATCCATCATCACAATGCCTACGCGATGATCGAGGCTGGGGAGAGAGGCTGAGGCGGATTTCAGAAAGGCTGGTGGGGGTGGGGTCGGTATCGTAGGCTTTTGGAGCCATGATGGGTTTGATCGCGAAGTGTGTTTCCTGGCTGTCGGGAAAGGCGGTGATTTACGCGCTCATACTCGCGCTTTTGTTGGGGATTTTCATGGTGAAAAAAGTGCCTGCGATGGTGGCGGATTACCGGGAAAAAGAACTGGAGCGTGCTATCGCCGCCTTGAGCGAAAGCAAGGCCCTGGTCGGCGAGTATGCGGAAAAGGTGGGCACGCTGAGCAAGGACATCGGCGAGCAGACGCAGCGGCTGCGCGAACTGGATGAAAAGCGCCGCCAGATGGAAAAGTGGTGGCAGAAGGTTAAGAACGTTTTCAGGAAAGGAGAGATAGAGACCGAGCGGACGCGGATCGACAGGCGGGAAGCGGAGCTGCGCCGGGATGTGCTCGAGAAGAGCCGGGAGCGGGCGCGGTTGAGAATCGAAGGCGGCGAGAGCGAGGAGGAAATGCAGAAACGGGAGCTGCTGAAGGAGGAGAAAGAGAAGCAGCTGCGGGATGTAAGGGGCGTGAAGGAGACCTTTGACGCCCTGATGAGGGACCAATTCCAGCAACTCGCTTTGGTCGCGCTCGCGGTGCTGGCCGTGATCATCTTGGTGCCGCTATTGCTGAAAGCGATCGCCTTTTATGTCGTGGCTCCGTTGGCGAATGCGACCGAGCCGATTTTGCTGGGCGTCAGCCGGCCGAATAGCGAGGACATCACGGTCACGGCCAGCCATCCGGCGCAGCGAATGGAAATGGGGAAGGATGAAGTGGTGCTGACGAAGGTGGATTACCTCCAGGGCTCGATGGGAAATTTCGAAAAGGGGACCAAGTGGGTGATGGATTGGCGGTATCCGTTTTCGAGTGTGGCGGCCGGGCTTTATTTCCTGACTAAAATCCGCAACCTCGGGGAGGAGCCGGGGCAGATCACTTTATCGACGCAGGTGGACGCCACGGAGGAGCTCGCGGTGGTCGGGATTCCGGAGGGCCGGGCGATGGTGTTCCGGCCGCATTACCTCGTGGCGGTCGCGCATCCCCTGGGCCAGCCGCCGAGGATTAAATCGCGCTGGGTTTTCTGGAAACTCCACGCTTGGGTGAATCTGCAGTTCCGCTATCTGATCGTGGAAGGACCGACAAAGCTGGTTTTCGCAGCGCAGCGCGGGCTGCAGGTGGAAAGCGTTTCGCCCAGCCTGCCGGGGCGGCGGGTGAATAGCAATCTGACCGTGGCCTTCAGCCCGCACCTGAGCTACTCGCCGAAACGGGCGGAGACCTTTGTGGCGTATGTCTGGGGAAAAAACTCCTTGTTCGATGATTTTTTCCAAGGCGAGGGCTGGGTGATCCAGCAACAGGTGACAGGTGGGAAAAAGAATGCGGTGGCGCGGATTTGGGATGGGATTTTCGGTGCGATCGGGAAGGTTTTCGGTATTTAATCAGTGATGAAAGAGATCCTGGAGCCCGGTTTAGCCATAGAGGAAATTTGGATTTCACCGGGGCATGATTTCCGGGGGCGGCATGGCAAGGGCAGGCTGGAGCATGGCGATGTGGCGGTGAGCGAGGTGGAATGCGTCGCTGGAATGGGCTTGAAGGGGGATCGTTATTTTGGCTTCAAGGAAGATTACAAGGGGCAGGTGACGTTTCTGGCCATGGAGGTGGTGGAGGAGTTGCGGGCGCGTTTCGGCGATTTCCCAAGCTCGCAATTGAGGCGGAATGTGATCGTCAGGGGCGCGGATCTGGACCGGTTGCTTTCGAAAAAATTCCGGCTTCAGGGAGTGCTCTTCGAAGGCAGCGAGGAGTGCAAGCCGTGCCTATGGATGGATGAAGTCGTCGGCGAGGGAGCGGAAAAGTTCTTGAAAGCAGGCTGCCGCGGAGGCCTGCGCGCGAGGATTCTAGAAGGGGGAACGCTGCGGGTGGCTTAATGGCTTCTGCGATCAAATAGTCCAAGTGCCGGCTTGTAAACCATCCAGCGAACCCGCACCCCCACCCAAGGAGCGGCGGATATCATCCGACGTTCCAAACAACCGCCCCGCCAAGCCCTCAGGCAAAGCGATAAATTAATCAAAAGCTACGCTCGGAATTTGTGGAAATGTTACCATGCGCCGACTGACCCTGTTCATGGCTCATCTTGTTCGGCTCTTTGAATGATTAGATAGAGGTGGAGTTCGGGATGTTGGTCATATTCAAGGTGCCGACAAATGCAGCCGCACTCGGAGACGATCTCCAAGAGCTTAGAAATCCCCAAGGCAGCATGATACAATGGCTGCCCCATG
>JACMMB010000304.1 GCA_014379305.1 Akkermansiaceae bacterium | reverse complement strand
TGGCCTCTAAAATCGCCTGCTCCGTGATCCCTAGGGCACGTGCCTCGATAACGGCCTTTTCCAAGGCTTCCAGCGACTCCCTTTCGGAAAGCAACTGCTCCAACGCATCTTCCTTTGGAAGCATTGGCGACTCGCCTTGCGCGAAGAGCGATGCCTCGCTCAACCAAAACCCAGCCAGGACAAGCCGGATGATCATATATCAGTTCGCAGGGATTTGCAGTTTGGTCCCCAGAACAACCGTATCCTTCGTCATTGCGTTGGCCGCTTTGATCGCATCAATCGGCACATTGTATTTTTTACTGATCACCCAGAGGCTGTCGCCCTTGACCACGGTATGCACTCTTGCGGCGGCGGGCCGCTCCGGAGCTACAGGTGCATCCGGTGCGGAAACAGGCGGAGCCGTATCCTCATAGGCGGCTCCGGAATCGTAGGCGGGATTCACATCGGCCGGTGGATTGGCAGCTACATTACTGTCCGCGTAATCAGGGGCCGCATACGGATTGGCTACATCATAATCCTCGCTGCTGCTCTGCGGTGCGCAGGAAAACATCAAAGTGGATATTGCTGCTATCGGAAAAAGAATTCGGTATTTCATATGGGAAAAATTTGGGATTCGGAAACGCGGACACTCGTCACTGAATACAAACGATTGCCAAGCAGCATTTTATTCAAGCCGAATCACTTAAACGTCCGAAAAAAATCCCCACCGCTTCCTCGGTATGAGCCGCTAACTCCTCCAAGCTCTCGCCACGTAAATCCGCAACGACCCTCGCCGTATGCATCGTGAACGCAGGCTCGTTGCGTTTTCCCCGCATTGGCTCCGGAGCCAGATAAGGCGAGTCCGACTCCAGCAGGAAACCACCCGCCGGACATCGCCTCACCGAATCCTTCACCAGGTCCGCATTTTTAAACGTCGCCACCCCGCCGAACGAAACCAAGCCGCCCAGCTTGATCACCCGCGCGGCCATATCCCAGCCTCCGACGAAACAGTGAAACACCGCCCTCACCCG
This sequence comes from Akkermansiaceae bacterium, assembly GCA_014379305.1. GTDB lineage: Bacteria > Verrucomicrobiota > Verrucomicrobiia > Verrucomicrobiales > Akkermansiaceae > Luteolibacter. Next base: position 2,047 of record JACMMB010000304.1, on the reverse strand, counting down.
GTCCGAAAACTCCCCGTAAATTCCCAACGCATCCTCAAATGACGCACTCCCCTCACCATCCCGCGTATGGACCACCACATTAAGTCCACTTGCCGCAGCCAACTCAAAATGCCGCCTTAGGAAATCCTGCTGCCGCTTCCTGAAGCCGGCTTCATCCCATCCTTCGGGAGCCGCATGATAATAATCCAAACCCGTCTCCCCGATCGCGCAAACCCTCCCATCCCCGACATAATCCGCCAGCCGCTCCACCGCATCATCCGGCGCTTCATGCACCTCACAAGGATGAATCCCAACCGCCGCACGCACCCGCACATCATTCGCGATTTCCAGATTCCCCTGCACATCCTCCAGGGAAGTCGCCAGCGTCATCATCCCATGCACACCCGCCTCTTCCGCCCTTGCTAAAATCTGTCCCAGCTCGTCTCTCGGGAAACGACCCGACGCTAGGTGGCAATGTGAATCCGTAAACATGGTTTATAAAACGCCCCGGCACGCCACCAGCAAAGCCGCGACCTTATCGAAATCCTTCACCCCCGGCTCGATCTCCGCACCGGACGCCACATCCACCGCCGCCGGCCTGACTTCCCGCACCGCCGCCTTCACATTCAGCGCGGTGATCCCCCCTGCCAGAATAACAACCTCTTCCGGAAACTTCCTTTTGAAATCAATCGCCAGGCCCCAATCGAAAGTCTCCCCCGTCCCCCCGAAAACCCTTGGCGCATACGCATCGAGCAAAATCGCATCCGCCCGGTGCCGCCCTGCCGCATCCACATCCTCCGCCGCCCTCACCCCCACCGCCTTGATCACCGGAATCCCCGCTTCCACAAATCGCCCGGTCACCTCAGGCCCCTCATCCCCGTGCAACTGCACCACATCGATCAACCCGTCCCCATACAGCCGGTAAGCCAGATCACTCTCTTCGTTCACAAAAACACCCACCCGCAGAATCCCGCCGGCCAGCACCTCCGCCCACTTCGCATCCTTTGGGTTGAGATACCGCTTCGATCCCTCCCAGAAATTGAACCCCACCGCATCCACCCCCATTTCCACCAGGCGCTCCGCATCACTCCTCAGCGTCACCCCGCACACTTTAAGCGATGTCTCATCCCGATCAAAAAATCCCATGGTAAAATCCCCTGGCCCAAGCTCCTCACTCAAAGCCCGCATTGCAAGCCGCGATAGCCGCCCCTTGCCCTTCGCAAACTCCCCTCCGCCCCGATTTTCATCCTCATGCGCAGTTCGGCGTTGGACCTTCGCGACTCATTGTTCATCCTCCTCCCGTGGCTGACAAAAAAATCGTTTATTTCGACCTCGAAACCCAGCGCAGCATCAGCGATGTCGGCGGCTACGCAAACAAAGCCAAACTCTGCATCTCCGTCGCCGTCACCTACAGCAACGTCACCGGCGAATATGTCATCTACGGTGAAAACGATCTCGACGCCCTCACCGACCAACTCCTTCGCGCCGATCTCGTCGTCGGCTGGAACCACCTCGGCTTCGACTACCCCGTCCTCCAGGCATACGTCCTCCCCAACATTGAGGAACAAACCCTCAACCTCGACATGATGCTCGATGTCAAAGAGCGCATGGGCCGCTTTCTCAAGCTCGACAACGTCTCCTCGGCCTCACTCGGCACCGGAAAAACCGCCGACGGGCTCGATGCCATCCGCTGGTGGCAGGAACACAAAAAAACCGGCCATTTCGAGCCCCTCCGGAAAATCGCCGAATACTGCGCCTATGATGTCAAAGTAACCCGCCTCGTCCACGAATACGGCATGACCCACGGCCACATCAAATACACCGACCTCGGCCACACCACCGACCTCCCCCTGGATTGGTAAAACGGCAGCCTGCCCCGAGAGACCGCCGCTTACATTCAGGAAATCCCCTGCGACCTCCGGGAAATCGACCCTCGCATTCAAGAAATCCCCCCTTACATCAAAGAAACGAGCTATTCCATCTAAGAATTTGCCACTTACATCCAATACATCGAAACTTACATCCTAGAAACGGCCACTTACGTCCGATAAATCGACACTTACATCGA
>JACMMB010000303.1 GCA_014379305.1 Akkermansiaceae bacterium | reverse complement strand
TAGCAGGGAATCCCGGGTCCAGCAAGGGGCAAGACGCCGGTGCTCACTTCTGGCAACCGCGAGACCGTTCCCGACGCTGCCGCCCCCGGTCAGTGGATCATGCCAACCGGGAAACACGCTCGAATCATCTTCGACCCGCCACTCGCAAACCGGAGTCACCCCCGACGCTGACTTCAGAATTCCGATACCGCCGCCACCAGGATCGGGTTTCATCGTCCTCTTCATTTCTAGCGAACGTCAAAAGTGATGGCAACCCCACTAGATAGAATGAGAAGGACTTGAGGCCGCGCCATCGGTTCGTAATCTTGCCTTCCCATGAAATCTAAAAACACGAGTCAGCAATTCGAAACGTATCTCGGCGTCGACCTCGGCGACAAGAAACACCATATCTGCGCCACCGACAAGCACGGAGTGATCCTCAAGGAGTTCACCATCACCAATGATCGCGCCGCTCTCAGGAAACTTTGCGAAGACTATCCAAAGGGCGCGGTCGCTCTTGAGGTAGGTACCCACAGCCCTTGGATCAGCCGATTTCTCATCGCCGAGGGAATGCACGTCACCGTGGCCAATGCCCGCAAGCTGCGCGCCATTTACCAAAACGACCGCAAATGCGACCGGTTCGATGCCCAAATGCTCGCCAAGCTCCTGCGAGCCGACCCCGATCTGCTCAGCCCCATCCAGCACGGCTCCGAACAAGCCCAGAAAGACCTCGTCGCCATCAAAATCCGCGACTCCCTGGTCCGGCAAAGAACCCACATCGTCGCCACCGTCCGGGGCGTGATCAAATCCATGGGACTGCGCATCCCTGCCTCCAGCACCGAATCGTTCCACCTCAATGCAGGGAAATTTCTCACAGAACACCCGGCACTCGAGCCCGCCATCACCCCCGCCCTCAAGTCCCTCGAATCCCTCACCGGGCAGATCAAGGTTTACGAGAACGAAATTCAAAAATCCGCCCGCGAGCATCATCCCCAAGCCCTCAAATTCCAGCAAATCCCCTCCATCGGCCCCATCACCTCCATGGCTTTTGTTCTGAGCATCGAAGATCCTAACCGTTTCAAAGACCCCCGCGACGTTGGCGCCTACCTCGGCCTGGTGCCCCGCAGAGACCAATCCGGCGGCTCCGACAAACAACTTTCTATCAGCAAAGCCGGCAACAGATACCTCAGGCAACTCCTCGTCCAATGCGCGCAATACCTCCTCGGCCATTTCGGCCCCGACTGCGCCTTGCGGGAACAAGGCCTCAAGCTCGCGGGCAAAGGAGGAAGAGCCGCCAAGAAAAAAGCCGTCATTGCCATCGCCCGCAAACTCGCAGTGATGATGATCGCGATGTGGCAAAAGGGCGGCGACTACCAAGCGTTTCCAGAGCGCACAAAAGACAAGTCGGCTCCCGCCTCGAAACCTTCCTCGAAAACCACCTCGAAAACGCCCTCAAAACCCTCCTCAAAACGCGCCGCCTGATCTCAGGCCAACGCGCCGGAAAGTTGCCCACAAGAACCCTCAGCTCCGACGAGTTTTTCATGACCCATTCTCGCTTCGGAACCTTGTGGACAACTTTCCTCAGACCAAAAACCAATTTTCCCTAGATGATTTTTGAACAACACAAATCGAATTTCGGGAGTGACTGCGGGCCCCCGCTAGCACCTCGCGTGTGCGTCCACTAGATAGCAGCCTCCTGATCCCTTTATGACGACAAACCGAAATCTAACGTGCAGCAGAGTCCACGAAAGCGGCTCATCAAACGACTGCGGATGGAAGCATGATTTCGTTGTTCATCATATATCCCAGGAACAACTCCGAATCCCTGAACACCCCGATGATCTGCATCGGGGTACCATGGAAACGGACTATGGTCCCTATGGGGCTTTCCAGGTTCATCGCCCTGACAGCGGCTTCGTTGATGATAATATTGAGAGAATCCATGCCAAATTCCGTTGAAAAACCTCTGCCTGCTTTCATCTTCATATCCATCGTTTCCATAAAATTGTGGTCTACCCCAAACACTTCAAAATACTGCGCTCTGTCCGGATCCTTTCCCGCCCATTCCAGGCGAGCGCTGTATTTGCGGCCAATGATATTGTGAAAGGTATAGCCTGCATTCGTCACTCCGGACACCTGCTGCATTTCCGATAAAAAGGCATCCTGGCTATGTTGTATTAATCCTTCTGCAGTGAAACGCACTATATTCTCTTTATTATATCCGAGATCACTGTTTTGGATGAAATGAACCTGCTGATATATTACCATGACCGCGACGATTAGTATGGTGGATAAAGAAAACTGGAAAACCACCAGTCCCTTGCGAGATAACAACTCGGCCATGGAAGTATTTAATTTTCCTTTTAGTATCGCCAGAGGATTAAATCCGGAAATGTAAAGTGCCGGGTAACTGCCAGCGAGGAAACTTGTGATCAAGGCGATAATCAAAACCGCCGCCAGCATATTCCACGTAAAATGAAGCTCTATGGATTTACCCGTAAGCTGGTTAAACTCAGGCAACAAAACGGCAGCAAGTCCAACCGCAACGAGCATTGCAAACATGGTCAGCAGGAATGATTCCGACAAGAATTGGAATACCAGTTGGCCTCGTCTTGCCCCCACTACTTTTTTGATTCCAACTTCCTTGAGCCGCCGGGATGCTT
>JACMMB010000302.1 GCA_014379305.1 Akkermansiaceae bacterium | reverse complement strand
GGTCGGCTTCCCTGGTATCGGCGAAGTGAATGGCGGCTCTCAGGAGCGGGCTTTTGTTTTGACTGATGGTGAGGAAACCGGGCTGCGAAGGGGCTTGTGCGGGAGTGGAGAATGCAACTTTTTTTCCAGAAGGATCGCTAGCAGCGACCTGGATGGGTAGATCCGGGGCGGTGGCGATGAGGATGGCCTGGCCGGTTTCGAGGTTCAGGGATTCCGGGGCCACTTTGGCGGCGCGGATGGATTCCGCGAAGCGGTGGAGGAGCACGATGAAAGCTGGTTGCTGGGTTGCATTGGAAAGGCGCAGGTCAAAATTAAAGCAGAGAATTTGTTTTCCAGCCGCTTCTCGCAGGCAGATGAGCGGTCGTTTTTCCTGCCAGAGTAAAACGCGGTCGGTGGGCAGGCGGGGCAGCTGCAGGGTTTCGCGTACGAGGAGGGCCTGCCAGTTGATGCCGTCCATAAGCGGGTGGGCCTCGGAGAGGATGCCGCCTTTCAGGTATTTGCCGACCGAGGTGGGATCTTCGACAAAGAGGATGGCGTTGGTCCCGGGTAGTATGGGATCGAGTGGATCGTAGCTGGTGATGACCAGGTCGGAGGTGGCGGCGTCGGAGCTGGCTTGGGTGGATTGGAGGGAGCGGAGGAGTTTATCGGTGAGGTCTTTGAAAGCTGGCGAAGTGGCGGTGGAGAGCTTCAGCGCTTTCGGTTTCGGCGCGATGATGGGCAGGGTGTCATCAAGGGTGAAATCGTCGGGAGTGAGGACGAGGCGGACGTTTTCGGCATCCAGGGGATACGCGGCTTGGATGGTGAGGAAACTTTTGGCAGCGATATCGAAGGAGCGGGGCGTGGAGGCGCCGGTGGAAGTGGCGAGCGACCAGGAGCGCTTGGCCGGGGTGTCGCTGTAGTTGCGGATGATCGCCTGCCAAGTGAGCGTTCCTTGTTTTTCCTCGAAGCTGATGCCGGTGAAACCGACGTTGGTGACGGGCTTGCCGACGGAAATAAGGCGCGCCTCGTAGGGGACGATTTCGGCTGGAGTGTCGGTGAGATAGATGACGAGGCCGTCGTTGGAGACGATGGAGCGGGCGAGCCGGAGGGTGTAGCTGGGATCAATCAGGCCGGCATCGGGAGTGAAATTTTCGAGGGTTTTCAAGAGTTCCTCGCTGGAGTTGCCGGCGTAGAGGCGGTCGGCTCCCGGCAGGGAAGGCAGGAGAGTGAGTTCCATGCTGGATGCGCGGCCTTGGAGTTTTGGAAGTTGTTCGCTGAGCGTGGCGATGACCTGCTGTTTGAAAACGGTCATGGAGGCGGAGGAATCGAGCACGATGGCGACGCGCTGGACGCTGTTTGCCTTTTTGAAGCGGGGCTCGGAAAGAAACCAGGCGAGAAGGAGAATGGCGAGGAGCTGCATCCAGAGAGGGATCGAGGGGATGAGTCGCTCGAAGCGGCGGCCGCTGGTGGCTTCGCGCTGGGTGCGCTCCAGGAGAAAGAGAGTTGAAACGGGGAGAAGAATGGATTTTCGCTGGAGGAAATGAATGGCCAGCACGGCGGGAATGCCGAGAAGTGATAGAAGGCCGAGAGGATTTGCGAACATGGGCTACTTCGTGGTTTCGAGTGCTTTGATCGGCAGGGCGTATAGGTAGAGCGCGGGGAGGAGAGCGGGCTCACAGGGAATGCGGGCCATCGGGGCTTGGTGGCGGAGGGCCGCTTCTTTCCAGAGATTGAAATGAGCGGTGTAGGCTTCGTTGTAGCGGCGGAGGGTGGCGGGCTCGATGCGGTGGGGGTGTTGGGTTTTCAATTCCGCATCGATGAATTCATAATTTCCGGACCAGGCGGGGCTGGCTTCGGATTCGAGGAAGGGGGCGAAAATAATCGGTGTCCCCTGCTTCTGGCTCAATGCGCGGAAGATCGGATTGGGATCGGTGGGAAAGAGGAGGTCTGAAAGGAGGACGCGGAGGGCGAGGGAGCGCAGGGGCAGGCGGTGGACTTCGGGCGGGGCGGAAGGGATTGAAGGCGTGAGTTTCAGGATGTCGGCCTGCCAGCGGTTGGCGCGCAGGGAGGGCGGGTCGATGGCGAGGTGGGCATCGCCGTGGACGGCATAAACGCGCACCGAGGCACCGGCGGCGAGGGAGGAATCGGTCAGGAAAGCCAGGAGCTCGTGGGTGCGTTTTTCCTTTTCCGGGGTGAAGAACATCGAGGGCGAGGCATCGAGGATGAGATCGACGACCGGGCGGATTTCCTCGCGGAAGAGTTTCATGGAATACTGGCCGGTGCGGGCGTATGCGTTCCAATTGATGTGGCGCGGGTCGTCGCCCGGGGAGTAGGCGCGGTGATCCTGGAAGTCCATCGAGGAGCCGGTGCCGGAGCCATTGAACTCACCGGCCGCGCCTCTCCAGACCCGGGTGCGGAAAGGAAGACGTAACATGATTTTAAATGTTGACCCGTGAAAGGAGGCCCTACTCCTGCGGGAGGATGCTTACCTTGTGGAGCTGGCCTGGCGCATAATATTTTTTTGCGAGGGCGTTGATTTCCTTGAGATTGATCGAGCGGTAATCCGCATCGCGGGTGCGGGCGTATTCGAGGCGGCGAGGGTCGGCCTGGGATTGGGCGAGGACGGTGGAGAGCCAGTAGGAATTGTCGCGGTTGGTTTTTTCGAGCTGGTTGAGGGTGGGGCTCAGGGAGCGATCGAGTTCTTCCTGGGTGGCGCCGCTGATGGAGAGTTCGGTGGCGATGGTTTCCATGGTTTTGAGGAGCAGCGGAATGTCCTCGGGTTTGCCGAGGGCCTGGCCGATCAGGTAGCCGAAGTTTTCGAGCGCGTCGGAGCCGGAGGCACCGGCGTTTGGGGAATAGGAGGCACCGAGTTTCTCGCGGATCTCCTGGCGGAGGCGGTCGCCGTAGATATCGGAAAGGACGTTGAGGCGGCGGAATTCCGGGATGTTGTTGCGGATGCCGACGGTTTTCCAGATGG
>JACMMB010000301.1 GCA_014379305.1 Akkermansiaceae bacterium | reverse complement strand
TTTGCGATCCTGCGTGAGGATGCGAAGAGCTGCGGCCTGGACCTCCGCCTGGATGGTCTTGAAGCAACGGTGGATTATAAGAAAACGATGCAAAAGCAGCATGAGATAGCATTCGGTGCGTGGTTGATCTCTCCGCCTACTCCGGATTTCTACCAGTTCATGCACTCATCCAATGCCCGGGACGAACGGGGAAATCTTAAAACCCAGACAAACAATCTTTGGGTTTGGGCCCGCGAGGATACCGATATTCTCTGCGAGAAAGTCAGAAACGCCCGCACAGAGGAGGAGATGCGCGAGTCTGCGGTCAAGCTCCAGAATATCATTCACGACGAGGCGATTTTCGTGCCCTCATACACCCAGGATTTCGTGAGAATGGGTTCATGGCGTTGGGTAAGGTGGCCGGATACCGAGCAGACGAGGTTTTGCCCGCCAGTTGCATATGACCCGCTGGATGTATTCGTGCACTGGATCGATGAGGACATGTTGGACGAAACGATGGATGCGAGGAGGAATGGAAAGGCATTTGCGGAAGTGAACCGCATTTTCGATGACTACCGTGAGCCCGCCGATGAAGCTGGCCAGGATCCTGTGGCGGAGCCCGTCGATAAAACTTCGCAGGAGCCCGACCCTGAAAAGGAGGTCGAAAAATGAGCGTGGCGAATTTGCTGGAAGTTGATCGCCTGATCACGTCATTCGACACCGAGCGAGGAATTCTGAGGGCGGTGGATCAGGTTTCATTCAATGTGCCGATTGGGAAAACGGTAGGTATTGTCGGGGAATCCGGCTGTGGCAAAAGTGTGACGGCAATGTCCATTGTGCGCCTATTGCCGCAGCCTACGGGAAAAATTCTGGGCGGTGAAATCCGTTTCAAGGGAGAGGATTTGATTCATGCGAGCGATAAGCGGATGCAGCGTATCAGGGGAGGGGAAATCGGCGTGATTTTCCAAGAGCCGATGTCCGCGTTGAATCCGGTACATCGGATCGGCAGGCAGGTGGCGGAGGTTTTTCGCATCCATAAAAAGATGAGCAAAAAAGATGCTTGGGACGCCTCGACCGAGATGCTTGGCCTGCTCAGAATTCCCGCTCCCGAAAAGCGGATGATGGATTACCCGCAGCATCTCTCGGGTGGGATGAGGCAGCGGGTGGTGATTGCGCTGGCGCTTGCCTGCCGCCCGGATTTGGTGATCGCGGATGAACCGACAACCGCCCTTGATGTCACCGTGCAGGCACAGATTCTGGATTTGTTAGGCAGTCTGCAGAGCGAGATGGGGATGTCCCTCATTTTAATCACCCACGATCTGGGAGTGATTGCGGAAACCTGTGATGAGGTTGTGGTGATGTATGCGGGACGCGTGGTCGAGAGCGCGCCGGTCGACGAGCTCTTTGGCAATCCCTTGCACGCTTATACCCAGGCGCTGCTGCGTTCGATCCCAACTTTGGAAACGGTGCCAAAGTCGGTTTTGCCAACCATTCCCGGAACCGTGGCGGGACTGGCTGAATACTCGCACGGCTGCCGCTTTTGCCAGAGGTTGGGTAGAAATTCCCCAGCAACCCGCGAGCGGCCCAAATTCAAGGAGGTGGAGCCGGGCCACTGGCTGGAAATCTGCAAGGAATGTTCGAACCTGTGAATGATTTACCCATGCTGAAGGCGGAAGATTTACGGGTCCACTTCCCCGTCCGGAGCGGCGTGTTTCTGACGCAGACCGGAGCGGTAAAGGCGGTGGATGGGGTTTCTTTGGAACTTGGTGTTGGCGAAACGCTCGGACTGGTAGGGGAATCCGGTTGCGGGAAATCCACGTTAGGAAAGGCCTTGGTGCGCTTGCTGGAGCCGACTTCGGGTAAGATTTTCTTTGAAGGGCGGGACATCACCCATTTGAAGCAGGGCGCGCTGCGTCCACTGCGGCGCGATTTCCAAATGATTTTCCAGGATCCCGCCGAGTCCTTGGATGCGAGAATGAGCGTGCGCAGCCTGGTCGAGGAGCCATATCGGATTCATAAAATGGGAAACCGGGTGGAGCGGAAAAAATGGGTGGACGATTTATTGGATACGGTCGGACTCTCCGCCGCGTCTGCGGAAAGATACTCCTTCGAGTTTTCCGGTGGGCAGCGGCAGCGGATCGGTATCGCCAGGGCACTCGCGCTCAAGCCGAAGTGGCTGGTATGTGACGAGCCGGTCTCCGCGCTCGATGTGTCGGTGCAATCCCAGATCCTGAATCTGCTGGTGGATTTACAAAAGGAATTTGATCTTTCTTATGTTTTCATCGCCCATGATTTATCGGTGGTTAAACACGTCAGCGATCGCGTGGCGGTGATGTATTTGGGAAAAATTGTCGAGCTGGCGACTTCAGAGTCAATCTATAAGCACCCCAAACATGCCTATACCAAAGCCCTGCTTTCCGCGGTTCCGGTGGCGGATCCTCAAGTGAAAAGGGAGAAGATATTACTTGAGGGAGATGTTCCATCGCCCATTGATCCACCATCGGGAAGCGCTTTCGGACATCGCCTCCGCCACCGGAGATACGGGGAGACGATAGGGATGGATCTGGCACTTGCTGAAATCGAGCCGGGGCACTGGGTCGCTGCGGATCCCTGCTGCCTGGAGGCTGAAGATTGGGAGGAAATATCGGCGCGACATTCTTCGCCCCGATGAAGTGGGATTGCGGATATTGACGCTTGGACGTCCGGGGGACAGTCTGGAGGCCGCATGAGTATCGGCATTATTATGGGAAGTGTTTCTGATTGGCCGACGATGGAACATGCGGCACGCATTCTAAAAGACTTTGGAGTGGCTTATCAAGCGGAGGTGGTCAGTGCCCACAGGACGCCGGAACGCTTGATCGAATACGCGAAAGGGGCGAAGGCAAACGGCCTCAAATGTATCATTGCCGGGGCGGGAGGTGCGGCACATTTACCGGGAATGGTCGCGGCGATGACAGAGATTCCCGTGCTCGGGGTGCCGGTGGAAACGAAGACGCTCAAGGGCGTGGATTCCCTCCTTTCGATTGTGCAAATGCCCGCCGGAATCCCGACGGCGACCTTTGCCATTGGGAAAGCGGGTGCAATAAATGCCGGGCTTTTCGCAGTCGCCATGCTGGCGCTGTATGATGAAAAACTTGCACAAATGCTCGCCGAGTTCCGCAGGAAACAGACGGCTGCGGTGGGTGAAACGGGGTTGCCTGAGTTGGATTAGTAAGCTTTTTGGTATGTCAGCTTCGGTATTTTTTCCTTTGGACAGCCAGCAGATTGTTGGAGTGATCGGAGGTGGCCAGCTTGGGCGGATGCTTGCATTGGCAGCAAGGCGGATGGGAGTTAAGTCCGTGGTCTGGACGGGTGGCTTGGAGGCTCCGGCGGTTGAGGTGGCCGACGAAGTGATCGACCTGCCTTTCGATGATCCTGCAGCGCTCAAATTATTTTGCGAAGCCGCAACCGTAGCGACGGTGGAGTTCGAGAATATCCCGATAAAAACGCTTACTAGCGTTGCCGAAAAAATCCGATTGTTTCCTTCTCCGCAGGCCGTGGAAATCTGTCAGAACCGGGAGCGGGAAAAGAATTTTTTGAAAGCGCACGGAATCCCCTATGCTTGGTTTCGAGTGATCGGAAGCCTGGGTGATCTGGTTTCCGCGATGCGTGAATTGGACGGTCCAGGTGTGCTTAAAACGGCGGCTTTTGGCTATGACGGCAAAGGCCAGATCAAGATCGAAGGCAGCGAAAATCCTGCTGACATATGGCGGGAATTTGGATCTGAACGGGCGGTTTTGGAAGGCTGGGTGCCTTTCGAAAAGGAGATTTCAGTGATGGTGGTCCGTGCGGCTGATGGGAGCCTGAAAACCTATGATCCTGCCGAGAACCGCCACCGCCAACATGTGCTGGACGTCTCTATCATCCCGGCAAGGATTTCGGTAAAGCTCGCAAATGAAGCGCGGGCTTTAGCAGGCAAAGTGGCCGAAGCTCTGGATTATCACGGCATTCTCGGGGTGGAGTTTTTTGTGAACCCGGACGGTTCGTTGATCGTCAACGAAATGGCCCCCCGACCACACAATTCCGGCCATCATACGATGAATGCCTGCGCGACTTCCCAATTCGAGCAGCAGTTGCGGGTCGTTCTCGGCTTGCCATTAGGCTCTACGAAACTGATTTCACCGGCCGTGATGCTGAATCTTCTGGCCGACTTCTGGACTGGAGAAAGCCAGCCTCCGAATTGGAACGCTCTACTGGAAACGGAAAATGTGATTCTTCATCTCTACGGAAAAAGACGCGCTTCTGGAATGCGTAAAATGGGCCATGCGACGTTTCTCTGCGAGGATCTGGAGCTGGCTTTGAGCAAGGTTGCAGCGCTGAAGGAGAATTGGTTGAAAGCCACCTGATTTTACCATGCTTGCCTTTTCAACCTGCTGGAACAACAGCCGCCACTCTGATGGCGAGGCGATGATTGAGGAAATCCTTGGTCTCGGATTCTCCAACATCGAACTCTCCCACGGCATGACCGTCGCCAAAATTCCGGGGATTCGAAAAGCTTTCCAAGCCGGCGCCTTTACCTGCTCGGGGGTGCATAATTATTTCCCCTCGCCTGTCGAAGTGATGATCGATGCGCCAGACGCATACGAATACACATCCCATCGTCCTTTTGACCGTAAACGCGCGATGGAAATGACCCTGAAATCCTTGGAGCTGGCAGTTGAATTCAAAGCCGAATATCTCGTGCTGCATATGGGTTCGGCACCGATGAACACCGCTAAATTCACCAAGCCGCTCACTCAGTTGGTAGCCGACGGCAGGCAACGCGAACCTGTATACGTGAAGCAGAAAATCGAGTTTATCAAAAAGCGTGAAAAGCTGGCTCCCCTATACTACCACCGAGCCATCGAAGCGCTTGAGGAGCTGGCACCGCACGCCGAAAAATATGGGGTGAAACTTGCCGTCGAGTCCCGCTCCCGTTTCGAAGACATTCCCAACGAACGGGAAATGGTGCGGCTGCAGGATCATTTCAAAGACAATTCTTGGATCGGCTATTGGCACGATTTCGGCCATGTTCAGCTCAAGCACAACCTGGGTTTGCTCGATCACTACGAATGGTTGGAAACCATTTCAAAATATACGATAGGCGGACACGTTCACGACGTTCAATGGCCAGCCCGTGATCACCGCATCCCGTTCAGCGGCACCCTTGATTATGAGGCCATCCTGAAATATTTTCCTGAGGTCTGCCCATTGGTTTGGGAACTAAGCCCCACCCGGGAATCGACGGAAATACGCAACTCACTTGAAATCTGGAAATCAAGGTTCCCGGAACGAAGTCAGCTCTAATCAATCATCGACCCGGTTTGCGGCATTCTGGATTTCATTGCCGGTCGCTCTTACATCCTGACCAAAGCCACGGGCGGTACCACATGATGGTGCCGCACCTGTGATTAGGAGTAAAGATGCGCAAACATACAATGCGGTGTTACGCAGATTTGCTGGCTTCGAGATGTTGTGTGTGATCTTGGAAATAAGTATAGGATTCATAGTAAGGGAATTCTCGCAGATGCCACGCCACCTGTTCTTACATGCTGCAAACGGCTCAACTTGAGTAGATCTGGTGGAATACAGACTATTTCTTCCCCACATGCATCTTGAAAGATGCACGATGGAGTTACAGCTGGCGGCATTTTGCAACACATCGCCAGCTACTCAGTGATACATCAAGATTCCGAAG
>JACMMB010000300.1 GCA_014379305.1 Akkermansiaceae bacterium | reverse complement strand
GTCAACTTGATCAGGGGCCACAAGTGGTGAGCACCCAACCTTTGAACAAAGCCAGTGGCGTGGTAAAATTGAACATCAAGCCACAAGTGGACAAATACACATTTGCCGCTGGCAACAGCATTTACATGTTGGCGGAGGGTCGCTTGGTGAACCTCGGTTGTGGAACGGGCCACCCGAGCTTCGTAATGTCCAATAGTTTCACCAATCAGACGCTTGCACAGATTGATCTATGGGAAAATCGCGACAGTTACAAAGCCGGCCAGGTCACGGTCCTACCGAAGCACCTTGATGAAGAGGTTGCCCGCCTGCATTTGGAAAAAATCGGCGCCAAGTTGACTGTGCTTACCAAGGATCAGGCCGACTACATCGGCATTACGCCTGCAGGCCCTTACAAAGCCGATCACTACCGTTATTGATATTTTTTAATCTCTGGCGGATTCAGACCAACCGGTGCAAATCCGGTTGGTTTTTTCATTTAGGCAAATTCCTTCTGCAAGACTGGAGCGGTCGTGAAAATCCGCGCGACATTGGCGACGTTGATTTCCTCCGGATCCATCCCGATGCAATCCAGGAGGTTTCCGAGCCGCTGGCGGGGGAGATAACCGGTGATTTTTTCACACATCTCGCCCGGACAGGCCAGGCCCCATATTTGTGGTTGGTAGCGGTCCAGGATCGCCTCGATCATGCCGATCAGGGCTTGGTAAGTATTGTGCTCATTGCACCAGTTAACCAGAGGGGTATCCGTCTGGCCGTCACAAGCGTATTCAATGCGCTTGATGAGGATGGAATTGCCGTCGGAAAAGGGCATGTAGGCAAAAAGCTTTTTGTAACCGATGACAATAATGAGGTTGGGGTTTTTCATGAACTTGGGTTTGTTCTGATCTGATATTGCAGGAAATGTTCCAAACTTAATCATGCGCGCGAATTGGTGTTTTCGCCATTCATAAAGCCATGAATTGTCGGCGGATATTCCATCTTACGCAGCCAGTGATTTTAAAGATTTGATTACATAACAATTGGCTCCAGTCGTTGAAATCGAATGACGCTGCAATTTGCACAACAGCGGACCTGAATAGGTGCATTTTGTCTTCGAAAAATCGCCATCGGGATTTCAGATCCAGAAACGGCGGGAATTCAAGGTGTGGAACGGGATCTGCGAAAGCCGGGTTAAGCACTTATGCATCCCATCGACCCTGCAATTCCAGTTTCTCCTTCGTCCATCCCTCCAATGGCTCCTCCTTATGTGAATGAGAACCCGAATATCGAGCTTACGGAGGAGGGGCTGCTCGTCGCGGAAGACGAGAAGCGTGACAGTGTCACCGAGTCTTATGAAGCGGAAGCATTCGAAAGTGACGAAGTCGAGGAGACACTGGATGACATCGCTTATCCCGAGCAGCTTCCAGACACCGGCAGCCCCGAGCTCGCAGCGATCAGGGAAGATCGCGCCTTGGATGAATAGTTTTCAAATTTTTCAAATTATGAAAAACACCCACCATGACAGCCTGATCCGATATGTGAACGATGTCATTGCGATGGAGCGCGACATCGTCAATGCGGTTCGCACCCAAATGGAGGACACCCGGGTCAAGGAGCATCCCGAGCTGAAAGCCCTGTTTATGGATATCGCCGTGCACAGCGACCATCGCATCCAAACCTTTGAGAAAATCATAAAGGATGACGGAGGCTCATTGGGTGGCGCGGTCAAGGAAGGTATTGCGGCGATTACCGGAGTGGTGGCCGGATTATATGGAATGGCAAGGCTTCATCCACTTTCCCGGATGGTCCGCGACAATACGATTGCGATGGATGTGGCAGCGGTCAGTTACAGCATGCTCGTGACCCTGGCGTTGGCAATCGGGCATAAGCGGTGTGAGGAGCTGGCCATTTCCGCTCTCAATGATTGCCCGAAATTTGTGCTTCAGCTGACTCAAATACTTCCCCATGTCGTCGTGGCGGAAATTTCCGAAGACGCACCCGTGCTCAACGCTACTGCGGCTCAAGAGGCGCAAAAACTGATTCGGGAGGCTTGGAATCATCATCAAGCGTAAGATTTACATCTGATATGGCGCGTTCGATTTGGAAAGGTTCGATTGCTTTCGGCTTGGTAAACATCCCGGTCGGACTCACCAGTGCGGAGAGTAGGCCCGACATCCAGCTGCACATGGTGGACAGTAAGAATCATGCCCGCATTCGCTACGAAAGGGTCAATGCGGATACCGGCGAGGAGGTGCCGTGGGACAGAATGGTAAAAGGATACGAGCATGAGGAAGGTAAATTTATTTTGCTTTCCGGAGACGAATTGGATTTGGTGCAGCCGAAACTGACAAAAACCATCGAGATCTCCGAATTCGTGTCACTTGCGGATATCGACCCCATACTTTTTGACAAGCCCTACTACCTGGAACCGGAGAAGCGGGGAAAAAAGGCCTACGCATTGCTTCGAGAGGCGCTGCGGAAGACCGGCAAGGCGGGTATTTCAAGAGTCGTCATCCGCACCCGCGAATACCTATCTGCGATGTTTGTCAGGGATGACGTGCTCATACTCATGTTGCTGAGATTTCCACAGGAAATCCGTTCCTCTGCGAAACTCGAACTGCCATTTTCCAAAGATGATGAATGGAAGCCGGTAAAGAAGGAAATGGACCTTGCGGTCCGCTTGATCGGCGACATGACAGAGGATTGGAAGCCCGGTGAATTTCATGATGAATATCGTGAGGCGCTGATGAATTATATCGAATCCAAGGCTACAAAAGGAGAAGCGGTCGATGATGTTAAGGATCGTGATGAGGAGCCTGCGGAGGGTGGAGGAAAGATTCTGGATCTGGCGGAATATCTTGAGCGCAGCGTGAAGAAGGCGTCAGGCGGGGGGAAAGCAGCGGGAAACAAGACCAGGAAAAAACCGGCGGGAAAAAATGCCGCAAAGAAAGCCACAGCAAAAAAATCCAGCCGTAGCGCTTGAGAAATATCACCTCAAGCGGGATTTCAAGAACACCCCGGAGCCGGACTCAGGTCATGCAGCGGGCAGCGGCAGATCATATGTGATTCAGGAGCACCACGCGCGCTCCCACCATTTTGATTTCCGCCTGGAAATCGATGGGGTTTTGGTCAGCTGGGCGGTTCCCAAAGGCATACCAGAAGATACCAGTGCGAAGCGGCTGGCCGTGCACGTGGAAGACCATCCGCTCGACTATGGATTGTTCGAAGGAGAGATTCCTGAAGGAAATTACGGTGCCGGAAAAGTGGCGATCTGGGATCGCGGGGAATGGGAGCCGCTGAAAGTTAATTGGCGCGGTGAGTTTGAAAAAGGCAAACTCAACTTCATGCTGCGTGGGGAACGTCTGGCGGGGCATTTTCTCCTTGCGAGGATGAAGGAAGAACCTAACTGGTTACTAAGAAAACTCAAAGATCTCCCAGCCGATGCGCAAGGGGAAACGGTAAAGGAAGTGGCCCGGTTCATCCATCCCCAGTTGGCGCGGGTGGTTTCCTCGGTTCCGGCAGGCAAGCAGTGGAT
>JACMMB010000299.1 GCA_014379305.1 Akkermansiaceae bacterium | reverse complement strand
TTGAGAGGGTATTGGCAGCAAAACCAGCAGATGAGCCAGTAGCAAAATTATAGTTTAACACTCCATCGCCAGCGGAATTGCTACCATATGTGGTGATATTCGTTGCCCAGGATGGGGGTGTGATTTTCCAGCAGGGGGGTAAGGATTACGTGGTGCGGCAATTGCCGGAGCGGGTGTATGAGGTGCCGATTCAGGATGCGGAACATGGGGCGCTGGTGGGGTGGAAGGTGGGGAATCTGCATCTTCCGGCGCAGGTGACGGATGCGGCATTGCGTGTGCTGTATGATGCGGGTATGAGGCAGTTGCTGGAACGGGAGGGGTGGGCGTTCAGGGAGGTGGAGGTGGTTTTCACGCCGATGAAGGCGGTGGCGCACGGGTGAGTGCGAGGGTGTTGTTTTCATAATGAAGGACGGACTGATGTGGCTGCTGCAGGCGAATGATACAGGGTATCCATCGGGGGGGTATGCGCATTCGTATGGGCTGGAGGAGCTGGTGAGGGCGGGAGTGGTGCGGGATGGGGAGGGCCTGGAGCGGTTTTTAAGCAAGCAGGTGGTGCCGGGTTTGCTGCGCTTCGAGCTGCCGTTTTTCGCGCGGGCGCATGGGGCGGCGGCGGCGGGGGATGCGGGGGCTTTGGTGGAACTGGATGGGGAGCTGGATGGGTGGCGGATTGCGGCGGAGCTGCGGGATGCGAGCCGGCGGGTGGGATCGCAGCGGCTGGAGCTGCTGTGGCGGCTGGATGGCGGGGAGCTGGTGACGGGGCATCGGCGGAGCTGTCCGCGGAGTCATCATCTGGTGGTGACGGCGCTGGAGCTGCGGGAGCTGGCGGTGGGGGTGGCGGGGAGGGCGTTTGCCTATCAGGCGGTGGTGGCGGGGACGGCGGCGGCGATGAAGCTGATGCGGATCGGGCAGACGGCTTGCCAGGGGATTCTATACCGGGTGCTGGGGGAGCTGGGCGGGGAGGTGGACGCGGCGGTGCTGCGGGAGGTGGATGGATTTTTTAATCCGTTGCTAGAGATCGCGGCGCTAAGACATGCTTTTGCCAATGAACGACTTTTCATTTCCTGAGGCGGAGAATGTGGCGAAGAATAACGCGAGGAAACGGCCGTTCCGGCTGGGGATTGGCGGGCCGGTGGGATCGGGCAAGACGATGTGTGTGCTGCGGCTGTGCGAGTGGCTGAAGGAGGAGGTTTCGCTGGCGGTAATTACCAATGATATCTACACGCGGGAGGATGCGGAGTTTCTGCTGCGGGCGCAGGTGCTGCCGGCGGATCGGGTGATCGGGGTGGAGACGGGGGGCTGTCCGCATACGGCGATCCGCGATGATACGAGTATGAATATGGCGGCGGTGGTGGATCTGGAAAACCGGCATGCGGATCTGGAGCTGATCCTGATCGAGAGCGGGGGGGATAATCTGTCGGCGACGTTTTCACCGGAGCTGGTGGATGCGTATATTTATGTGATCGATGTGGCGGAGGGGGACAAGATCCCGCGCAAGGGCGGGCCGGCGATCCGGACGAGTGATCTGCTGCTGGTGAACAAGGTGGAGCTGGCGCCGTATGTGGGGGCGGATCTGGAGCTGATGGCGCGGGATGCGAAGGTGCAGCGGGGCGAGCGGCCGGTGATTTTCGCCGATTTAAAATCAGGGAAGGGGCAGGCGGAGCTGCTGGGCTGGCTGAGACAGGAATATTTTTTCGTGTGATGGAGGAGCTGACGGGAAATTCGGTTAGCGGGCATTTGCGGCTGCGCTGCGAGGTGCGGGAGGATGGGGTGCCGTTTCTGGCGGAGCAGAGTTTCCGGGCACCGGTGCATCTGAGCAAGCCGCATGTGGATGCGGGGTGTCTGGTGGTGTCGGTGGTGAATCCGACGGCGGGGTTTTTCGACGGGGACAGTCTGGTGAGCGAGGTGGAGGTGTGTAGCGGAGCGAAGCTGGTGATGAGTACGCCGGCTGCTTCGCGGGTGTTCAGGACGCGATCGGGGAAGGCGGCGGTGAACAGGCAGAAGTTTTCAGTGGCGGCGGGTGGTTTTTTTGAATGGATTCCAGAGGCGTTTATTCCACATGCGGGGGCGAATTATGAGCAGCGGACGGAGATTGAATTGGAGGCGGGGGCGGGGTTGCTGTTTGTGGATTGGATTTCGCCGGGGCGGGTGGCGAGGGGGGAGGTTTTCGAATATGAACGGCTGAGGTGGGAGCTGGATCTGAAGGTGGATGGCAGGCTGATGGCGAGGGAACGGTATGAGATGCGCGGGGCCGGGGATGGCCTGGAGGGGATCAAGGCGATGTTCGAGGCCGGGCATTATGTGTCGGTTTACGTGGCGGGGAGGATGATAGATGCCTGGCCGGGAGCGGAGTTGGACAAGCTGGGGGGAGAGGATGTTTATATGGGCCATGGACGCTTGGAGGGGAGCGTGATGGTGTTGCGGGCGCTGTGCCGGGACAGTCTGGCGGCGAGGGGATTGGTGGAGAAATCGCGGGCACTGCTTTATGGAAACGCGGGGATGACGGTGCCGAATCTGGGGCGGATCTTCATGTGAAAATGGCCGCAAATAGTTGGAAAGCGGTTCTGGACAGGTTTCAAAGCGCCTCCTAGGGTGCCCGGACACATTTACAAAATATGAGACAATCCATCTACAATAGTGCCGCGCGGGTAAGCCTGATCGCTCTGGCTGTGACCGGCTTTGCGATCGCCCAAACTCCTGAAGCACCCGCTGAAAAAACGAACGAAGCTCCCGCCAAGGAGGCTGCGCCGAAAGAAGCCGCCGTCACGGAGGTTCCCGCACCACCGGTGAGTCCCGAGGAGATCAAAGTCGATTCCTCCTACGGTTTCGGTTTCCAATCCGGCCAGCAATTGAGCCGCTATGGCGTGGGTGAGGCTGACATCGATGTCGATAGTTTTGTCAAAGGGTTCAAAGCCGCCACGGCCGGGAAAGAGCCGGATGTCCCCCAAGCGCGCCTGCAGGCGGCGATGACTGCTTTAGGCTCGGTGTTGCAGCAGCGTGAGAAGGATTCGGCAGGGAAGAATCTTGAGACCGGCAAGAAATTTCTCGAAGAGAACGGAAAACGCGACGGTGTGATCACTACGAAAAGCGGCCTGCAATATGAGGTTCTTGAAAAAGGCGGAGAGGAAAAATACGCCGCTCCGAAAGAGGGGGCGGAGAGCAACAAGCAGTTTTTAGTGAATTACAAAGGGACGCTGATCGATGGCAAGGTGTTCGATCAATCGCCTGAGGGAACACCGGTGCCGATGACTTTGGAGGTGATTCCGGGATTCAAGGAGGCGCTTACGACCATGCCCGTCGGTGCGAAATGGAAACTCTTCATTCCAAGCGGACTGGCTTATGGCGAGGAGCGCCGCAGTGCGGAAATCGCGCCGAATACGACGCTGATCTTCGAGCTGGAATTGGTGAAAATCGAGGACAAGCCCGCCGCTCCGGAAGGCGCTGGTTTCCCGGTGCCGGTTCCCGCAGCGGAGTGAGCATTCAAACAGCTCTTGGGTTTTTCAGAGCCTCCGCCAGTTGCGACTGGGGGAGGTTTTCGCTTTTCAGGCTTTTGTGGGAAAAAGGATGTCAAATTACGGAAATGTTGATTATTCTACGGCTCTAAAATGATTTGAGGCTATGAGTAAATCCGCAAAACAAATCCTGTCCGTGCTTTTCCATCTTGGTGTTTTGGGAGGGATGGTGTTGGGATACGACGCTTTCAGAGGTTTGGCGACAAAGCTGGGTTTTCTAAAGTCCGATACCAGCGTGACGGAAGAAAGCGATTTCAAAGGAAAATCCAAGCGTTGAAATAGAACACGGGCTGTCCTTGGCTCCGGGCCAAAAAAGTACGCTCAAGCGACCGCTCGGAAGCCGGATTTAAGATAGAGGGCTGGTTTTCCGATCAGGCTTTCAGAATCCTTGTAACAGCAGGTGCGCGGAGTCGGTGTGGCTCCGGGAAATTGGAGCCGAGCAAAGGGCGGCAGTAGTTGAGGAAGTCATCGGTGACGCCGTTACCCTCCGCGTTGATGAAATTTTCAGGCATGTGGCGGGTTTTTCCAGCCACTTTTCCAATGGGAACCAGTTCGTAATCGACACTGTAGTCGAGGACTGGGCGGCGGATGACGACGGAGCCGTCCACATTGTCCCACATGGCGTATTGGACTGCTTTTTCGCCAACTTCGCGAGCCTCGCGGGCGTCGCGATCCGACTGGATGCCCATGAATGAGCGTTGCAGGTAGCCGAAGGTATCGGAGCGCACGCGTTTGATTTTCAAGCCCTCGCGGATTGAATCGGCGAGGAGGTCGCCAAGTGCGCCCGAGCCGGAGAGCTGGACGTTGCCGTGGGAGTCGCGTTCTTCCTTTCCGCGCAATTTGGTGATCATCGGGATCCCCTCGGAATCCGAAATACCTTCCGATACGGCAATGGTGCAGAGGCCGAGCCTGGAGTAGATGCGATCCACATCCGCGAGAAGTTTTTCGATGTTGAAGTGGCGTTCGGGGACATAGACGAGGTGCGGCCCGTCATCGAAATATTTCCGCGCGAGGGCGGAGGATGCGGTCAGGAAACCGGCGTGGCGGCCCATGATCACGCCGACGTAAACGCCCTGAATGGCACGATTGTCGAGGTTGATTCCGGAAAACGCCTGCGCCACGAAACGGGCCGCCGAGCCGAAGCCGGGGCAGTGGTCGTTTTCCTCAAGATCGTTGTCGATGGTCTTGGGGATGTGGATGGAGCGGAGCTCGTAGTTGGCGGCTTTGGCCTGCTCGTTGACGATGCGCACGGTGTCCGAAGAGTCGTTTCCGCCGACATAAAAAAAGTAACGGATGTCATGTGCCTGCATGACTTCAAACATGCGGGCGCAGTATTCCTCGTCGGGTTTGTCGCGGGTGGAGAGCAGGCCTGAGGAAGGTGTACCGGCGACTTGCTCGAGATTGTGGGTGGTCTCGCGGGTGAGATCGACGAAGTTTTCATCGATGATTCCGCGGACGCCATGGACGGCTCCGTAGATCGATGTGACTTGGGAGAATTTCCGGGCTTCGAGGGCGACGCCGACGATGCTTTGGTTGATGACCGGGGTGGGGCCGCCGCCTTGGGCGACGAGAACTTTTCCTTCTAAACGACTCATGGCGGCGGGATGATTGCGGAAAGGCGGGTGTGTGCAAGAAAAAGTGGCGGAGCGAATCGGACCGGAGGGGTTGAAGAGCTTGGTTGTAATGGGGTTGGGTTTGTGTTTGTTGAGGGGATGGAGCTTTGCCCTTACTTGCCGCTGCCCGATCAAGAGTTGGCGGACGAGCTGGCGCAATTATCCTGGGAAGCGGGCGGGGAAAGGTTTTATTACAAAGCGCTGGAGAGAGCACAGAGGTATTGGCTGGATGGGAAGCCAGCTCAGGCAATATTGCAGATCAACAAGGCGTTCTCCGCCGAGCTCTGTGGAGATGAGCAGGTGTTGAGAGATTGGCCGCCGCCCTACTCCGCCTTGGTTTGGATTTTGGAGAGGTCGGCGGAAGGAAGCGGTGGGTTTTTAGGGAATCCGGTGAGGCATTTCCAGCATTTGGCGACTCGTATGAGTGGAGCGCGAGGGGAGGCCAGGAGCTGGCGGGCGTGGGTTTGCTTCTATTTGGCGAGGCAGGTTTTGGATGGAAAACATTTCCCTCTGGATGGCAAACAAATGGCGAAGGAGGGAATTTGGGTGCCAGGATTTGAGAGGGCGGAACGCGAGGTGAGGAAGGCCGGGTGGTGAGGGTTTAAAGCAAGGAAGGGTTTTTGTGTTTTTTAAAAATGGCGAGAGTCCGATCTCTTTCGACATAATGATCGAGGCAGGGGAGGAGATAATCGTCGGCGATGGGTTTGTTGGATTCAGGGGGTTTTTGAAAAAGCGCGGGATCGGTTTCCGCAAGTTCGGGGATCCATTTTTTGATGTAGCCGCCATCCGGGTCATATTTGGCGGTCTGTGACCATGGATTTTGAATGCGAAAGTAAGGAGCGGCGTCGACGCCGGTGCCAGCGGACCATTGCCAGCCGCCGTTGTTCGAGGCGATCTCGCCATCGGTGAGTTTCCGCATGAACCAGGATTCGCCGAGTTTCCAATCATAGTGGAGGTCTTTCGTCAGGAACATGGCGGTGATCATTCGGACCCGGTTGTGCATGAAACCGGTGGCAAGGAGCTGGCGCATTCCGGCATCAACGATGGGGAAGCCGGTGCGGCCCTGCTTCCATTGCTCGAATTTT
>JACMMB010000298.1 GCA_014379305.1 Akkermansiaceae bacterium | reverse complement strand
TTTAAATATCTTTGCCATGTATTGGAATTTTCTCGCAGATGCAGTTGGTCCTTTTTCCTGGCTTGAGATTGGGCTTGGGGTGCTGGTTATAATTCTTAGTGCCATGATTTGGGGTCTTACCCATCATCAGGAATGCCGTTACAGTGAATCACCTGAAGGTAAAATTGATGAAGTTTTGCACGCTTTGGCCGGTTCGACTCATGGCCATCTCACTTCAGGAAACGCGGTGCGGCTCATTCAGAACGAAGCTTTTTTTCATGAAGTGACCGCTGAAATGGATCGAGCGAAGTCATCTCTGCACTTCGAGACCTTTTTGTGGATATGCGGTGAAGCGAGCGAAATAATTCTTACTGCCTTGGAAAATGCCGCCCGCCGTGGAGTGAAAGTCCGCGTTTTGGTGGATGCGCGTGGCTCAGGCTCCATGACTCAACAAACCCGCGAGCGACTCAAGGATTCGGGATGCATCGTTGCCTGGTATCATCGCTGGACGCCGAATAATCTAGGGCGTTTTAATCTAAGAGACCATCGTAAGATCATCGTTCTTGATGGACAAATAGCCTTTGTCGGCGGGCATTGTATCGCGGATGAATGGTTCAAGGATACAGATAAAAGTCCCAGGTATCGTGATATTACCGCCAGACTCACCGGGCCGGTTGTAGCCTCCATCCAAACTACCTTTTCGGAAAATTGGAACGAAGTCACCGATGAATTGTTTGTCGATGACACGACGTTTCCAGAGCTGACCCAACAAGGCGAGGTTCTTGCCCACGTTGCTTCGATCCGGCCCGACGGCTGCCCCTCATCAGTTCAGGTTTTGCATTATCTTGTGATCGCATTGGCCAAGGAAAGGATTCGTATTCAAAACCCGTACTTTCTGCCGGATCCGGTTGGATCGAAAGCGCTGGTTGCGGCTGCCAGGCGCGGCGTGGATGTTAGAATCATGGCGCCATCCCCGCACGCTACGGACAGCCCATACGTCTCATACGCCGGCCATTTCCTTTATCAGCGTATGCTTGAAGGGGGGGTGCGTATTTACGAGTATGAAGCCACTCTCCTGCACCAGAAGATCATCACCATTGACGGGAAATGGTGTGGTATCGGATCCAGTAATTTCGATGACCGTTCTTTTGAGATCAACGATGAAATCACCGTTGGAATTGCGGATCCGGCAATCGTTTCCGAACTCGACGAAACCTTCGAGAATGATCTTGAGAAATGCTCGGAAAAATCCCTCGAAGAATGGAAGAAGCGGCCCGTTTGGAAACGCTGCGTGGATGGTATTTACTACCTTTTTAACGAGCAGTTCTAGACGCGTCGATCAGGGAGCCGTGTCGCGGGTTGCGCTTTCTCCGGACGCAGTTATATGTAGTCCCGGACGCAATGGCGTCCGCGCTTCTACACTTCACGCATGTTCAGCCTCGCTCTCAAAATGCTTTTCGGCGATACAGCCAAGTATCTCATGCTGGTGGCGGGTTTGTTTTTCGCCACTTTTCTCATCGTCCAGCAGGCCTCCGTTTTCTGCGGCTTGATGCGTTG
The DNA here is from genome assembly GCA_014379305.1 of Akkermansiaceae bacterium. GTDB lineage: Bacteria > Verrucomicrobiota > Verrucomicrobiia > Verrucomicrobiales > Akkermansiaceae > Luteolibacter. Next base: position 6,191 of record JACMMB010000298.1, on the reverse strand, counting down.
GACAACGGCGACTCTGAAGAATGTTGCCGCTCCCATCTACGTGGTCGAAGAACAGGTCGAGCAGGTGAATGAAACCAACCCCATGCGCGATACGGACGTGGCCCGTGTCCGCTCGGTATCCGCCGTGCGCTGGGCGATGCCGCTATACTCCGGCATCCAGCGTGTCCGGCTCGCGGATGGCAGTTTCAAAACCGTCCAGCTGGTTGGCATCGATGCCGCATCGCTCGCCGGGGCACCGCAGCGCATGGTCGAGGGAAACCTCAAGGACCTCCGCTTGCCGAATACCGTTGTCATTGACGAACTCGCCATCGAGCGGCTTTCCGTTGATTTTAAAGACCCGGCCAAGCGGATCAAAATTGGCGATAGTTTTGAAATCAACGATATCGAGGCCCGCGTCGTCGGGATTTGTCAGGCCATGCGATCGTTTACCGGCGGCCCCTATATCTGGACCACCTACGAGCGGGCATTGCAATACACCCCGCCGCAGCGGAAAATGTTATCCGCCGTCATCGCCGCCCCGGGTAAGGGAATGACCATGGATCAGGCCGCCGCCGCCATCGAAAAGGAAACCGGGCTGCGGGCTTACGTAAATCGGGATTTCGGAAAAAACGAGCGGGACGTAACCACGGGCAAAACCACCCGCTACGGCGATTTCAATACCGCGACTGTTTGGTGGTATGTGAAAAACACCGGCATCCCGATTTCCTTCGGCACCACGGTCGTCATCGGATTCATTGTCGGCGTCGCCATCGCCTGCCAGACGTTTTATGCCTTCGTGCTGGATAATTTGAAACACCTCGGCGCGCTCAAGGCCATGGGAATGTCGAATTTCCGACTCAGCCTGATGTTGATTTTCCAGGCGTTCACCGTGGGCATCATCGGCTTCGGACTTGGACTCCTGGCCAGCGCCGCGTTCGCGATGGGTGCTTTGAAAAACGGCCAGCCACCCTTGTATATGCCATGGCAGATTCCGGTTGCCGCGTTTGCAGTCATTCAGGTCATCTGCATGCTCGCCGCGCTCATGGGAATCATCCGTTTGAGCCTTTATGAACCCGCAATGGTCTTCCGTGCCTGATCCTTCACCATCTCCAAAACTCGTGATCGACGCGAGCGGCATTGAAAAAAGTTTCGGCGACGGATCGAGCCGCATTCATGTGCTGAAAAATGTAAACTTCCAGGCATACATTGGCGAGATCATGATGCTGGTCGGTCCTTCGGGTTGCGGAAAAACCACCCTTCTGAGCGCGATTGCAGGCACCATGGGGGTCGATGGTGGCGATATCATCGTTTTCGACAATGAGCTGGGAAAAATGTCAGGTGCCGCGCTCACCCGTTTTCGCGCGAAGAACATCGGCTTTATTTTCCAGCAATTCAACCTCATCCCAACCCTCACCGTGGCCGAAAATGTCAGCGTTCCACTGCTTATCCAAGGACTCGCCGGCGGCAAGGCGCTCAAGCGTTCGCGCGAAGCACTTGAAAAGGTCGGACTCGGGCAGCGCTGGAAGGAACGCCCGAACAAACTCTCCGGCGGCGAGCAGCAGCGGGTCGCTATCGCCCGCGCCCTGGTCCACGATCCACCGCTCGTCATCTGCGACGAACCGACCGCCGCGCTCGATGCGAAAAATGGTGAAATCGTCCTCGATCTTTTCAGCCAGGTTGCCCGCTCGCCCGGGCGAGCCGTCATCATCGTGACCCACGATAACCGGATCTTTTCCTACGCCGACCGCATCTCCCACATGGACGATGGCGAGATCGTCGAGGTAACCAAACAATCGCGCACCACGCCGCCGCATTTCGAACACGAACACACCATCGCACTCACACCATGAACTTTTTCTCGAAACTCCTCCGTTATGGTTCCCTCGCCGCCGCTCTCTTAGGGGTAGTGGCCATCATTCTTGTTTCACGCACCCAAGCCGAAAAGCAGATGCCGCCAGCCGGCGATCCACCGGTCGTGCCGCCGCGGAAACCCTTCGCGCATTCCGTCGCGGCCACCGGCATCCTTGAAGCTCTAAGCGAAAATGTCGCCATCGGCGTCCCGCAATCCGGCATGGTCAGCGAGGTGTTCGTGAAAGTGAATGACTCCGTGAAAAAGGGTGATCCGCTCTTCAAGCTCGATGACCGGGATCTCCTTGCCCAGCAAATTTCCACCCGCGCCCAGCTCGATGTCGCCGGCTCGCAGATCAGCATCAACGAGGCCCAGCTTGCGAAATTCTCCGCGCAGCTTGCGCGACTGGATGCGGTCACCGACAGCCGCGCCATCAGCAAGGACGATATGGAAAACCGCAGGCAGGACGTTTCCATTGCCCAGGCCCAACTCGCCGCCGCCCGTGCCGGGCTCACTTCCGCAGAGGCGTCATTGGAAAGTATTTCCATGCTCATCGAGCGGCTGACCATCCGCGCGCCGCGGGATGGCAGCGTCATTCAGCTCAACATCCGCGCCGGTGAATATGCCGCTACTTCGCCCAAGTCACCTGCGATGATTTTAGGCGATATCGACAAGCTCCAGGTCCGTGCCGACATTGACGAGCAAAACGCCACCCGCATCCGCGCCGGTCAAAAGGCCTATGCCTATCTGAAAGGGGATACCTCGATCAGCTTCCCGCTGGAATTCATCCGCGTGGAGCCGTATGTGATTCCCAAGGTTTCGCTCACCGGATCCAGCATCGAGCGGGTGGACACGCGGGTTTTGCAAGTCATCTACTCGCTGGAGCGCCCGGAAGATCCGCCGCTATATGTGGGCCAGCAGGTCGATCTATTTATCGAAGCTCCGGATAGAAATTGAAATTCATGAAGTTCCGCCTGCCATTTTCCGCCGCCTTTTTGTTGCTGGGATCCTGCACCCTTGGGCCGGATTTTCAAGCCCCCGGTGCATCCGGAGGCTCGAAATGGAAGGAGGGGCAGGCGGTTTCCGGCAGCCGCCTGCCGGACAATTGGTGGCGGCTCTTCAACGACACTGAGCTCAATCGCCTCGTCAATCGCGCGCTGACTGCAAACCAAGACCTCGCTGCCGCGAAAGCGCGCGTGGACACTTCCCGCGCATTGGTCGGAGTGGATCGCGCGAAACTTTTTCCAACTCTGGATCTTTCCGGCTCGGCGGGAATTTCACGACGCTCGGCGGATGCCATCCAGAGTAATCTGCCGCCCGGTGCGAGTGTTGATTTGGAAAGCCAGAACTATCGCAGCACCTTCGATCTTGCCTATGATCCAGATCTCTTCGGTCGCAACAAGCGGCAGATTGAAGCGTCTTCCGCCGCAGCCGACGCGAGCGAGGCCTTGCTTGATTCACAGCGTCTGGGTGTCGCCACCGAAGTGGCCCGGCAGTATTTTCTCCTGCGCGGACTCGATGCCCAGGAAGCGGTCTTGCGCGAAACCGTGACCAGCAGAAACGACGCGCTAGATATCCAGAAATCCAGAGCCGATGCCGGCTTGGTTGACGGACTTTCATCCAGCCGCGCCCGCACCGAAGTGGAACTTGCCAGAAACGACCTTGCCGCCGTGCGGCGTCAGCGTGGCTCGGCGGAACACGCGCTCGCGGTGCTCTGCGGATCGCGACCCGCGGATTTCGCCGTCTCCAGCCGGGAGAGCGATGGCCCGCTGCCCTTGATCCGCGCCGGTCTTCCCGCCGAAGTCCTCAATCGCCGCCCCGATGTGCGGGCGGCGGAGCAGGAACTGCGTGCGGCCAACGCCCGCATCGGCGTGGCGGAAACCGCTTTTTATCCGAACTTCAGCCTCAGCGCCAGCGGTGGCTTCGAGGCTGTGGACGCGAGTCGTTTCCTTGATTGGGAAAACCGGGTGCTCTCGCTCGGGGCTGGCATTGCCGCGCCGATTCTGGATGGCGGCTCGAATCGCGCCAATTATCAGGCCGCCCGCGCCCGTTACGATGAAGCCCTTGCCAAATATCGCCAGACACTCCTGATCGCCCTGCGCGAAGTCGAGGACGCGCTGATCGATCTCAAAGGCCTCGCAGGATCCCGATCCGCGCTGGGAGCCGCGCTCGCCAGCTCCCGTGACACGAAAAAACTTTCCCAGGAACGCTTCGATAACGGCCTGACAAATTACCTCGATATCGTCGATGCCGACCGGACGGTGCTGCAAACCCGCCTCGCCCTTAGCCAGGTGGAAGCCCAGCAGCGCATCACCCTCGCCGCCCTCGCCAAGGCACTGGGCGGAGGCTGGAGCGGGAAATAGCGCTCGCTACGGAAGGCGCATCCGACTGCTTGATTCAGGCATCGCGATCCCTACACTTTCGCCATGCTTACCAAGCGCCACGGTCCACCGGGATTGGCTCCCGCCACCCTCACCCCTCATCTTGTCCCCGGCGAGAGCCATAAGCCTGAAATCCATATCATCGAATACAGCGACGGCCATTTCGATGAACTCCAGATTACCGAACTCAGCGAACTCAATGCCCGTTTCGGCAAGGACAAGGTGACCTGGATCAACATCGACGGCCTGAGCGACATCGAGGTGCTCTCGTCCCTTGCCAAGCGATTCAATCTGCATCCGCTGGCGCTTGAGGATGTCCTCAATCTCGGGCAGCGGCCGAAAATGGAGCATACTTCCGACTATGTATTCATCGTTGCCCAGATGGTTTATCAGGACAACAGCCATACCATTATCGGCGAACAGGTGAGCATGTTCTTCGGTGAGAATTTCCTCATCACCGTGCAGGAGGAAGGCAATTATGATGTCTTCGATCCTGTCCGCGAGCGCCTCCGGGGCGGGCGGGGCGCGATCCGCAAGTTAAAGGCGGATTATCTAGCCTACGCGCTGCTGGATTCCATCATCGATCATTATTATCCGGTGCTTGAAGACCTCGGCACATCAATTGAAGAGCTGGAGGATGATTTGCTGGAAAAGCCCTCGCGTGAAATGGTCATGACGCTGCACCAGTACAAGCGCAGCCTCTCCCACTTGCGGCGCTTTGTCTGGCCGCTGCGGGACGTGGTCAACGGGCTGCTCCACGACCCCTCCGATTTCATCACCCCGACCACGAAAATCTATCTCCGCGATTGCTACGACCACACCGTGCAACTGATGGATCTGGTCGAAAGCTTCAAGGAACTCACCGCCGGGCTGATGGAGCTCTATCATTCCAGCGTCGGCCTGCGCACCAACGAGGTCATGCGCGTGCTGACCGTCATCACTTCGATTTTCATCCCGCTGACGTTTGTCGTCGGCGTGTATGGGATGAATTTCGCGCCGGTCTCGCCAAGCGGGGAAAAATTGCCGCTCAACATGCCGGAACTTTATCAACCGCACGGCTACATCGTCCTGATGCTGACCATGGCCGCGATCGCGGTGGTGCAGTTGATTATTTTCAAGAGGATGAAGTGGCTTTGATATGATCTCCATGGCATAAAACATATATATGAAAATAATAATTGCATTTTTGGTGGGTTTATTTGTTCCCGCTTTTCAGACTGACGCCGGGACACATCCCATGGCTGAGATCGCAGCAGCCAAAGCCGCGATTTCCGAAATGGACGGAAGCGGCTATCAGGGCTTGCTTTCCGTAATTGATAAGTGGCCTCGTCTAGGTGTCCTAAGTGATTACGAAGACAAGGTGGCAGCTGGAGAAGTTAAGAAGATACTTGAGGCAGTCTACATCGACTTGTCCTACATGCTCAGGGAATTCGTTTTTGTAGGAGATGAGAAAGCCACCCCGGACAAGCTGGATGAATTATCGAAACTCTATATTCAACTAGGAAATAAAGGTGGATATACAAACAATCTGATTTCATCTGCTATAAGAGTTACACTCAGAGCAGGTATTTTTTCTACCATAAATAATAAAAAAATTGATATATCCGAAACTAAAAAGCTTCTCGATAGCCTGAATAAGGGAAATGGAAATTTCAACTTTAGAGAATGGCTCCTAGATGCCACTACATATGATATGTGGGCCAAAGAGCATACTGACTACATCAATGCCATGCCTCAGTTTCCCTCTATTCTAGAAGTTACTTTTCCGTTGATCAAGCTGGGTGAAAAAATTCCAAATCGAATTTCCCACGTCAAAATGCTTGATGAAGTCAGCTCACTACAACTCGGGATTAATCTGTACGAGTCTGAATTTCTCGAGCATTGTGTAATTCCGTTCTGGATTTCTTATGTGGAAAGTGAAGGACTACCGGAAATCAACAGCGTGGAAATGAATATTCCCGTATCCAATGCAATAATATCTT
>JACMMB010000297.1 GCA_014379305.1 Akkermansiaceae bacterium | reverse complement strand
AACAGGAAATGTCCAGATTTATCCTTGGCAGCGCGATAGCGAAATCGATTACCAGGTGTCCTTGGATATCCGGGAGTTCCACGCCGGCAATGACGGCTTCGCACATATCGAGGCGGGCTGGAGAGTGTATTCCTTGCCGGGAAGACAATTGCGGGCCTCGCGGACATTTGTATCCAGCGAGCCGATTACAGCCGAGGACTACCCTTCGGTGGTGGCGGCGCAATCGAGGTTGCTGGCCAAGCTGGCGGCGGACATCGCCGCTGGAATCAAGGGCAGGTAAACGATGGATTTCCGCCTGCACGAGCGTCTGGCCGCTGGCGGATTTGAGATCACCCGGATGCATGGCTGCAGGATTCTTCTGAAAAATGAAACCAATTTTCCCTGGCTGATGATTGTGCCGGAAGTTTCAGTAGAAATTCAGGACCTGCACCAGCTTGATGAGGAAAACTTTGCCGAGGTTATGAAGGCGCTGAGAATGGTTTCCCGATTCGTGATGGATTACTTTCAGCCGGAAAAATTGAATGTTGCCTGCATCGGAAATATCGTCAGGCAGATGCACATCCACGTGGTTGGCCGAAGTTCAACTGATCCAGCCTGGCCGGGAGTGGTGTGGGCGTTCGAGGGAAAAAGCAAGTATCGAGCCGGCGAGGCGGAAGAAATCATCCGCGCGGGGAGGCTTGTCATGAAATGATTTTTTCCTGTTTGCCAGGCGGATGGCATCCGCAGCTTCTGGGCTAGGACTCTTGCGGGACGAGGAGTTGGATAACCTCGTTTTGGATTTTTTCCACTTGGTCGAGGGAAATGTTGGGGTCTTTGATGATGAAAACTTCTCCGGTTTTGCGGTGCTCGTAAATTCGCAGGATGCCATCGGCAGTAGGTTGGTTGTCGGTTTCGCGCAGGAGCTTCTGACGCTCCAGCATGATGGCAAGGATGTACCGGGTGTTTTCAGTATGGTCCGAATCGTCCTCGACCAAGGCGCGGAGGAGGTCCTCGGCGGTTTGTTTGGCGGCGGCCTTTGACATTTCCGTGGAGGGGGTGGAAATGAAGGTGGTGCGCCATGAGGAGAAGGGTTTTTCGGCGTCATCGGCGCGATTGTTCCATGCGGTTTCAGAGAAGTCTTTCCGCAGATAAGCGCAGGATTCGGGATCGGGAAACAGGGCGGTGACGATGGCCTGGCCTTCGGCGAAGGCTTGCTGGGTGGCGGCGCATTCGCGGCTGCGATTGCGGAGGTGCCAGGTTTCCGGAAGGGCCATGGAGAGGTTGGTCAGGATTGATTCGGGATGAGACGGCGGACGCTTTGATAAATGGGGCGTCCGGCGATGCGGCGGTGAAACAGGTAGAGGCCGAGGAGAGCGAAGGCAAGATTCGGCAGCCATGCGGCGAAGAGCGGCGAGACGACGCCGGCTTCTCCCAGCGCCAGCGTGATGGAGGAAATGAAGAGCATGAGCAGGGAAAGAACGACGGCGAGGAAGATGCCGCTGCCGGCACCGCGGCGGGCAAAATAAATCGATAAGGGTGAGGCGAGCAAGACCGTGACGATACAAGTGACGGGTAATGCCCACCGGTAATGCCATTGGGTGAGATAGGCGGGGCGGTTGGAGGTGGCCTGGTGTGACAGGGCGGAGCCGAGCCAGGTGCTTAGCTCGGGAACGCCGAGGTATTCGGCGCTGAGGCCGGGCTTGATCAGCTGGGATGGGGTTTCCGACCAATTGGTATAAATGAGGGGTTTGTCCATTTGCTCGAAGACAGGTGCTTCTCCGAGGGAGAAACGACCAATCAGGGGTGTTTCCAAAGTCCATTCACGGGTTTCGCGGTTCCATTTTGCCGAGGGGGAGGAGATGCGGGTTTTGAGCGACTGATCATCCCTGATGGAAGTGATTTCGACGTCGAGCAGAGGTTTCCCCTTGTGGAAATTTTCCGGAAAAGCGCCAACCATCCAGAGGCGGTGTGATTGGGGATCGCGGTAGAGGACGTTCTGCGCCTGGAGGATCGGGAGGTTTTTCGCCTTGGCGATAATGTCCTCACGCTGTCCTTCGGCGTGCGGAGCCCAATGATAATTGAGCCCGAGGAGGAGGAGGCTGCACCACATTCCGGCGAAGACGAGGGGGGCGGTGACGCGGATGATTCCGGTGCCGCTCTGGATGATGGCAATGATTTCGTTGCTTTTGGAGAATTTTCCGAGTCCGTAGATGAGAGCGAGCAGGAGCGTGTAGGGAAGCAGGACGAGCAGGATGGCCGGTGAGCGGTAGAGATAGAAATAGAGGACGGACGCGAGGAGGTTTTTGCTGCCCGAGAAGTCGCCGAGGTTATCATTCAGGTCGAGCAGGAGCCAGATGGCGAAGAGGGCGGAGAGGCAGATGGTGAAGATGACGAGAAACTGGCGCGAAAGGTAACGGTCAAAAGTCGTGCCAAGGCTGTAGGCGATGGCCGCGATGGCAGGCATGAAGCAGAGGAAAGCCAGGATGTACGGGCGGAGGCTGTGGGTTAGGATGTGGGAGTCGGGGAAGCCGGTCAGCTGCTCCCTGACAGCGGCCTGTTCACGGGGAAAGAGGACAATCGCGGCCACGGCACCAAGGATCAGGAGCGAAAGGGGAAGCAACCAGCGCGGAACTTTCAACATGGGAAAATAAGAGAATGCGTAGCGGAATTCGCTGTGTCTAGTTTTTGGTGAATGCATCACCATCAGTCAATTCAGTCCTCCCAGATCATGTGCTTGAGGCGGAGCTGGCGGGCGTAGAGGGAAGCTTCTTCGGCGCGGGGACCTTTGAATGCTGCAATCTTGCTGGCGACTGAAATTGCGGCTTGCCAGCGCTCGGCGTTTTCCAGGAGGGCGAGGGCGCGGAAACCGCTGCGCTCGAACCATTTCCACTCCGGAGGCGGGGGATTGGTCGGGCGGTCGAGGACGGAGAAGTAGGTGGAAAGGGCTTCTCCCAAGCGGCGTTTTGCCGGGTCTTTAGGGTCGGGGAGTTTTTCGAAGGTAAGGCCGCGGAGGTATTGGATGCGGAAGTATTGAGAAGAGTTGTTAGGTGTGATGTCGATGAGGTCGTTGTAAATGGTGAGGGCTTCGCCCGGCTCGCTATCGCCTTGGGCGTAGATGGCTTCAGCGAGGAGGATGCCGGTGGGAATGCGCGAGGGGTCGTCCAAGGGAGTGGCCTTATAGGCTTTACGCAGGGACGAGATGGCTAGCGGGAGGCGGTTGAGATCAATGTAGAGCCGGGCTTTTTCCAACACGGCGAGTGACTTGAGAGGCCCTTCGATGGCGATGGATTTATCGAAGAGGGCGAGGGCTTCTTCGCGGGATTGGTCGGTCGCGCCGAGCGCGGCGGCACGGGCGGCTAACAGAAACGCTGCCTGCCCCCGCTGGGTGCCGGATTCGGTGACGGCGAGTTTTTCCAAGACCAGACGGGCTTCGTTATAGCTTCCTGATTGAAACAGCGTTTTTCCCAGAATCAGCGAGGCTTCGGATGAACCAGGGGTTTCAGGGAAATCGGCGATTATTTTTTTGGCAAGCTCGATGGTTTTCTCCTCGTCATTCGATAAATCCGAAAGCCGGAGTTCGGCGAGACTGAGCTGTGGAGATAGGTCGGACGGTAGGACTTTCCCGGAGAGCGTATCAATTTGAGCGCGGGCGAGGGCGAGATCGGGAGGAATGATTGAGAGCGATGCCTCGATGATGGCAAGGCGTGCTTCGGGCGCGCGAATGTGGTCGGGATTTTGGGTAAGGAATGCCAAAAGTGCGAATTTTGCGGCGGCGGGGTCATCGCCAGCGAGTGCCTTTTCCAAGGCGAGATCCGCACCCAGCTTTGAGACCATGGCCGGGTTGTCACTCTGGATCGTGATGGCGGATTCGGGATTCTCCTTCAACCGGGAGAGCGCGGCATTCAGGATCGCGGCTTCCTGGTTATCGTCGCTGAGGAGTTTTGCCGCTTGAATGAAGAGTTCGGCAGCGAGGGAAGTATCGCCGCGATCATAGGCAATCTTTGCCTCTAGAAAAGCCGCCTCGCCCTTGATTATGGGAGATTTCGCGGTTTGAAAAATGGAATCAAAAAGGAAAAAAGCTTCTTCCTGTTTTCCTTCATCGAGTTTCCAGCTGGCCAGGGTAATCAGGCTGCGCTGGTTAAGCGTATGTTGGGGGGCAAGCAAACCGATCTTGCGTAGCAGCTGATTCGCTTCGATTTTCGCGACTGGATTATCAATGCGATGAAGTCCGATCGCCCGGGCATACATGGAGAAAATTTCAAGCTCGGTGGGCGGTTGGCCGGATATGGGCCATGCGGCGCTCGCGGTGATCGCGGCACTGTTTATAAGGCCGGCACCAGGAGGGCTGGTTTGCGGCAACCACCCGGCAAGACGAAGAAGTGTGGGATGGTCAGCTGTGATTTTTGTTTCAGGTAGCCACTCAATTATGCGTTGGAATATCGGATCCAGTAGAGGCGAGGCAGGGTTGTTTTGGAGAAATCCAAGCAGGGATTCCGTTGCAGCCACGGTATCGCCCAGCTTGCGGAGCGCGTCAGCTTTTCCGATGGCGGCAAGATGATATCTCCTGAGAGTCTGACCTTGGGGATTTGCAAGCAGGTCGGTGAAAACGAGTTCGGCAGCTTCATTCTCATTCTCTGCTAGCTTCATTCGGCCATTAAGAAACTTGGCGAGCGGCAGCAGGTCTGAGGAGATTGCGGTCTGCTTGGGGAAAAGCTTCCGTGCTTCGATATATTCATCCTGGTCGATCAATATTTCGATGCGGCGCAGTTTGGCTTGGGTCGCGATGGAAGAGTCTTTTGATGAATTGAGAAGTTGCAGTGTGTTAATGGCCGCATCGGGTTGGGAAAGTGATAGTTGGAGGCTTGAAGCGGTGAATGCGGCTTCCGCTTGAAAAGGATGGGATGGATTCGCCGCGATAGGCAGGAGGATGGTCACGGCTTCGGAAAAACGCCCTTGGCCAGCCAGCGATTGACCCAACCAGAATGCCTGATTGGGATGATTTCTCACGTTGGGCTGTTGCAATATTTCCGCGGCTGCCGCTGGTTGGTGATCGCGCAAAAGAGATTCCGCGAAGAGCATGAGGCTCTCTTGGTTTTGCGCGGGGGTGATGTCAGCGGTTTTGATTGCCAGGTTGAATTT
>JACMMB010000296.1 GCA_014379305.1 Akkermansiaceae bacterium | reverse complement strand
CCTTGGGAAAGAGTTTTTTCAGATCGCGCTCGGTTTCCATGACATTTTTCCCTGGTGTGAGTTTCCAGCGTGTTGCGAGGCGGTGAATGTGGGTATCGACAGGGAAGGCGGGGATTCCAAAAGACTGGGCCATTACGACGGAAGCGGTTTTATGGCCGACACCCGGGAGCGCTTCCAGATCGGTAAAGTTTTGAGGAACCTGACCATGGTGTTTTTTTACAAGGATGTTGCTGAGTTCGGAAATGGCAGCTGATTTGCGTGGAGATAGGCCGCAGGATCGGATGATGGTGCGGATTTGCTCGACCGGGACACGTATCATTTTTTCAGGAGTGTCGGCGAGGGCGAAAAGGGCGGGCGTGACCAAGTTCACGCGAACGTCGGTGCATTGGGCGGAGAGCAGGACGGCGATCAGGAGGGTGTAAGGATCTTTGTGATCGAGCGGAATGGGGGTTTCAGGATAAAGCTCTTCGAGCCGCCGTATGAGGTGGGCAACGCGTTGTTTTTTAAGCATATGAGATTGATGTTCGGAGAATTGAAATAATAATAGGGCAGTGAGGCTGGCGCTGAAAATGGTGATGGGACTGGTTTTGCTCTCAGGAACCGGCGGTATGGGCTGGTGGATCTGGCAGGCGGATCAGGATTATGCATTCAGCGTGATTCTTGGCGGGAAAAAGCCACCGAAACCCGACAAGGAAAGATATGAAGTGCTGGTGGCGGAGACGCAACGCTGGCGGAACAATCTGGGGAAAAGTTATAAAAAAGCCCGCAATGCTGAAGAGCGGGCGGCGGTTGAAAACGATGCCCGGGCAATCCTGGAATTAATGATTCCGGAGATGTTGCGCTGCTGGCTGGGAACTCCGTGGGATTTCAATGGCATTGCCGAGAAGCCCGGTGAGGGCAAGGTTGCCTGCGGTTATTTTGTCTCAACTGTAATCAGGGATGCGGGCTTCAAGGTGAATCGATATGAGCTGGCGAAGCAGCCTTCGGAAAATATCATGCGGACGTTCCTGAGCGGGGAGAGTTGTTTGCTGGAGGTTGGCAGGAATTATGAAGAGTATGCGGATTGGGTGGAGGGAATGAGTCAGGGCGTGTATTTGATCGGGCTGGATACGCATGTTGGATTCATCGTGAATCAAAAAGACGGGATGCATTTCATCCATTCGTCCGGATCGAAGCCGTGGTGCGTGGTGGAAGAGGGGCGGGAAATGTCGGCGGTTCTGAAGAAGTCCAACTGGCGGATGATCGGGGCGCTGACTGGGAATGGAAAGGTGATCGGGACCTGGTTGCGGGGGGATAAGGTGCGGGTTAGAAATTAGTGGCTCAAGGGAATGTATTTGTTGCCTGAGCCGTCCCAGATTTCGGCGAAATCGTTGCGGACAGCTTCGTGGACGAGGAGGTCGCGGTGGATCGACAGGACGGGATTGATATTCGCGCCGCAGGATTCGAGGGCTTGGCCGGTCCAAACATTGCAGATGCGTGGGAAATAATAGGCATGGGGGGAATCCAAAAGAACCCCGCCGCCCCAACTTGAGGCACCGGCGATCACAGGTCTTCCATCGGATCCGGAGACGGTGCAGTGGTTGAGAAACGTGGCGACATACGGGCCTTGCTGGCGGGGGATGAGTTTCATCCAGATATGCTGATTGGGAGAAACCTCGGTGATGTCCCAATTGATGGGGATGAGTTCCATGACGGAAGGCGAGGGCGTGAAGATGGCATTGAAAACCTCAATGGGAGTGAGCCAGCGTTTATTCATATACGCGTTGCGATTGCCCCAGGAAAGGGTGACGTATTTGGCTTCGGGGAAATTTTCCGGAGGGATGAATCCGGATTCGATCAGCCAATCATATGGATAGACCATGCCGGTGTGGAGCTTGTCCGCGATCAGCCAGACTTGCACGTGTGGCGGGCGCTCCGGAGTGTAAGAGGAGACGGTTGTTTTCCGGATCAAGTCCGGCGCGGGAGCGGGAGCGGGCGGGAGGGTGATGAAATTACAGGAAGCTATCAGGCCTGCCAGAGCGACAATGGCGGGAAGTTTGCAGATGTTTGGCATCGAACGAAACATGAGGCCGCCATTCATCAGCGTGATTTCAGGAACCCGCGAAATCAGGCGGGCAGGAATGAGCAGATGTATTGACAGATCCCGGAATTCACGGTGATGGTGAAGCCGCTGTTCGCGGGAACTTTGAAAGATTCGTCGGTTGGAATGAAACGGGTGGTGTCCGAACCATCGATGACGATTTCACACGATCCGTCGATGATTTCCATCAGTTCGGAGGCAGCGGTTGAGAATCGATAAGTCCCGGGATAAATAATACCGAGGGTTTTCTTGGAGCCATCCGGGAAATGGATGGAGTGTGAAACTACGCGGCCGTCAAAATAAACGTTGGCTATGGCATCGACGGAAACATTCTTGAAGGAGTTCATGGACTTGGCGGTGTTGAGTAGGAACAGCGGTTTGGTAAATGCTGCGCACCGGAATGTCCACACTCCTTATTGGGCGGCAATTTTCCACGCTTCATAACCACCTTGGAGGACGGATACGGTGTGGCCCCGTTCGACCAGCGCGGTGGCCACTGTGATGGCATCCGGGCAGGCGAGATCGGTGCAATAAAGCACGACGGGAGTATTGTCGGTATTGGCGGCGCGGATTTCGGTTTCCCGCTGGGCGAGCTGACCTTCGAAGCCGGTCTTGGGCCAGTTTTTCGCTCCGGGAATGTGGCTCAGTTTGTAGTAAAAAGCAGGTCTGACATCGTAAATGAGCGCGGCGTTTTTTTGGACAAGCTGGTATAGATCGCCGAGCGGCATACGGGTCAGGCTGCCCGGTTTTGAAATGACTGCGGTTTCCACGGGCGGCTTGTCATCCTTGATGACCTTGGATGGATCGAGAGGGGGAACGGGCTTTTTAGGTGGTTCCGAGCAGGAGGCGGATAGCAAGCCCAGCGCAACCGCAGTGGCGAGTCCGGGGTTCATTTTCCAATTTTGATAAGTTCCACGTCAAAAACGAGGAGGCCGGCGGGATACCCGGCGGCAGGGGTCTCGCCATATGCGAGCTTTGCTGGAATCCAGAAACGGCGTTTCTCGCCTGCGACCATGAGCTGCAAACCTTCGGTCCAGCCGGCAATGACTCCATTGAGCGGAAACGACGTGGGGGCACCGCGTTTCACCGAAGAATCGAAAAGTTTGCCATCGGTAGTCCAGCCGGAGTAGTGAACCGTGACGAGGTCGGTGGCTTTGGGTTTGGTGGTGCCGGTTCCTTTTTCCAATACCTTGGATGCGAGGCCGGATGGGGTGACTGTGGCATCGGCTGGGGCGGCTTTAACGTCGGTTGGTGTTTCTGGCATGGCTGGTTTTGCGTGGAATTGAGTGGCGGATGCAAGGGTTAAGAGGAGACCGAGGATTATTTTTTTCATAAGATGAAGCCGAGCTTAGAGGGTGAAATGTCAAAAGTCCACGAGTGAAAGGGGCAATCAGCGTATGACCTCGGTGCCGATGCCTCCGTCGGTGAAAATTTCCAGCAGAAGCGCGTGGGGCAAGCGGCCATCGACGAAGTGGACTTTGCGGACCCCGGCATTGAGGGCATCAACGGCAGAGCGGACTTTCGGAATCATGCCGCCGGAAATCGTGCCGTCGGTGATGAGGGCATCGGCCTGGGCGCGGCTGATCGATTTGATCAGGGTGGAAGGATCGTTCGGATCGGAAAGGAGACCCGGGACATCGGAAAGGTAAACGAGCTTGGCCACCCGGAGTTCTTTGGCCAATGCGGCGGCGGCGAGATCGGCGTTGATATTGAGAGGCTTTCCAGTGGCCAGCTCCGAGGCGAGTGGGGAAATGACGGGCACGATGCCGGCTTTGTGAGCGGTATCCATGTTTGCAAGCTGGCAACCGATGACTTCGCCCACGCGGCCGAGATCGATGGGATTGCCTTCGGAATCGAGGGATTTGAGTTTCTCGCCAAAGAAAATATCGGTGCCGGGGATGCCGATGGCCTTGCCGCCGGATTCGCGGATCATGCGGACCAGGCCGGGGTTGATTTCGCTGGAAAGGACACGGGAGACAATCTCAATGGCGGCTTCGGTGGTCACGCGGAAGCCATTGATGAAATTCGCTTCCAGGCCGGACTTTTCCATGGCGGCGGAGATGGCTTTGCCGCCACCATGCACCACGATGGGGTTGATGCCGGCGACCTCCAGAAAAACGATGTCGCGCATGACTTTTGCGACCAGCTTGGGATCTTCCATGGCTGCTCCGCCCAGCTTGATGACGATTGTTTTGGAGCGGAACGCCTGGAGGTAAGGGAGGGCTTCGATGAGGGCGTTGGCTTTGTCGGTGGGGTTCATGGGAAAAAAGGAATGTCAGTTTTTGGGAACTCGTGGAGAAGATTTTTTTGCGGCCTGCTTTTTGGGTTTCTTTGCAGATTTTTTCGCCTTCTTCAAAGCCTTCTTCCGGGCGGTCTTCCTGGCCGGATTTTTTTTAGCGGGTGGCACAAGCTCGGGGATGGTTGGAGCCGTGTCCGGTGGGATTGGGTAGGAAATGGGTGGGCTTGCCGTCCCGGCAGGCTTTGGGATGGCGATAAGAATGATCGCCCCATAAGTGGCAACAGTCGCGAGTAGCGGGAGGGTTGGAAGCCAGGTATCCGTCGCAGGGATCAGGGTGAAGTGGATGACGAGAAGAATGCCAAGCATGACGACCAGGGTGATTTTTTTACGCAGGTATCGATGATGGCTGAGCCCTGCGATGATGAGGACGATGGCAGCAAGAATGAGAATTTCGATATAGTCGGGAAGGCGGGAAAATATCCTTGGGCGGGGGCTTGATGAGGGATCGGCGAGGGTGGCGCAGATGCCGGCGAGGGATTTTGAAAATCCGGAGGCGGCGGCATCGGAGGCGGAAAGATCGTTGCGCAGGAGGATGGGTTTGAAGGTTGTCTGGCTGAGAAAGTCATCCGGAGCGTCGATGAGACTTGTGGCGGGAATGTTGATTTTTTCAGCAATCGCCGAAGGCGGCGAGGCGAGGCGTCCGTATTGATCGATAGGGAAAAACGGACCGTTTCTGCCAAGCGCGATGGCTTCGCCGAGGCGCACTTCGATGGCGGAGGGAGGGACTTGGAAATGGTCGAGGGCGGCGAGCAGGTGAAAGGAAAGCACGCAGCGGTCATCCCAGCGGGCGAGGAGGTGCGGGGTAGGATTCGATGGTTCCGATTCGATGAGGGTGAAGCCGGCCAGGGAGGTTTTGTTTCCGAGTATCACATCGGGAATGGAGACGCGGTTGACGATCGGGAGTTGGGAAATATCTCCATGGACTTGGGCAGGAGAGATGGACGCCCGGCGGAAGGCGGGGGGGATGGGTGAGGGGATGGGATTGCGGGAAAGCGGTGCCGAGGTGATGACGGAAGGGAGGGCGTCGAGCTGCTGGTCAAGGGCGGTGAGGGAAATGGTGTCGCTGGCCTGCCACGCAAGCGGAGTGCCGATGGCAATGGCGTCCTGCTTCAGGCGGATGAGGTTTTTGAGGATGATGGCGATATCCACCGGCGAGGGCGGGGAGCTTTGGAAAAAGCCTTCGGGATCATCGGTGAGGGAGACGACGGTGGGGAGTTCGGACGGGACTTTCCGGGAATCATTTTCCAGCGCATGAAGGATGAATGGTTCGGTGTGGGTGCCATGGCCGGAGATGAAAAAACGGCCATGGGTGCAGGCGCGGGCGGTGATCTCGAAGGCCGCACGGTGCAAGGGTGTTTTGGGGATGAAAGCCCAGCTCAGAAATGCCGCTGCCGCGAGGGCTGGCAGAATGATGAGGCGTTTCATGTGGGGAAAATAAAAAGCTCAAGTCCCGAGGGCGGCGAGGATTTGCTGCGTGACCTCGTCCGGGGTGGTGGCGGTGGAAATGACCTTGGCAAACGGTTCGCTGGCAAGGGAGAGGAAAATTTCCCGGCAGCGGGCGAGGTTGCCGCGTTGTTCAAATTGGTTGGCGCTGTCGCCGCGGGTGCCGATCCGCTGGAGGGCGGTATCGACATCCAGATCGAGAATCAGGAGCAGGTCCGGGACCGGGGCAAAGGCCTCGTTTTGGCGGCGGATTTCCTGTGGATCGAAACCGCGTGCGCCCTGGTAGGCCATGGTGGAAAAATAATACCGGTCCAGAATGACGGTGTGGCCGGCGGCCAGTGCGGGCGCGATTTTTTCAGTCACATGCTGGCGGCGGTCTTTGAGAAAAGTTTCCAGTTCCTCTTCGGGAGTGAGGCGGCCGGTCGAGGCGGAATCGCGCAGGAGGGTGCCCCATGGGCCATCGGTGGGTTCACGGGAGAGGACGACGGTGCGGCCCCGGGCGAGGAAATGGTCGGCCAGGCGGCGGGCCTGTGTGGATTTCCCGGTGCCGTCAATGCCTTCTAGAACTATGAACATTTGCTTGGGCGGAATGGAGGCTCAGGAATAGCGGGATTCCAGGTGGGAAAGGTAATCCGCGGTGGTGGGTGCCGCGCCGGTGGCTTTTTTGACAAGCTCGGTGGGATCGAGGGTCCCGCCGTGCCGGTGGATGTTTTGGTTGAGCCATTGCAGGAGGGGCGCGTAATTGGCATTGGCGCTGGCGGCGGCGATTTCTGGAGCTTGGTTGGCGGCGCGGAAAAGTTGGGCGGCGTTGATGTTGCCGAGCGTGTAGGTGGGGAAATAGCCGATGCCGCCCATTGACCAATGGATGTCCTGCAGGCAGCCCTGGGCATCATTGATCGGCGGGAAGCCGAATGATTTTTGAAACAGGTCGTTCCAGGTGCTCGGGACTTGGGAGACGGAGATTTCACGATTGAGCAGCATTCGCTCAAGCTGGAAACGCAGGATGATGTGCAGATCGTATGTCGCCTCATCGGCCTCGACACGGATTGGGGAGAGCTGGGCGCGGTGGATGTATTGAAGGAATTTTTCGAGCGGAAAGCCGGTGAGCTGATGGAAATGTCGTTGGGCGATCGGATAGAATTTCTCCCAAAACGCCGGCGACCGGCCAACCTGGTTTTCCCAAAGGCGCGATTGGGATTCGTGGATTCCCAGAGAAACGGCGGAGCCGGAGGGCAGGCCGAAATCGGCGGCGGGGAGACCCTGTTCATACATTCCATGACCGGCCTCATGCATGACTCCGAAGAGGGAGGAGGTGAAATCGGCTTCCTCGTAGCGGGTGGTGAGGCGGATATCGCGGGGGCCGAGCGTGGTGCAGAAGGGGTGGGTGGTGGTGTCGATGCGGCCGGCGTGAAAATTGAAGCCAATCTCCGCGGCGATGAGCGCGTTGAAATCCTGTTGCGCGGCCTGCGGATAGGGACCGGGCGGCAACTCCGGCTTGAGGGCGGCGGATTTCGCAACGGCGCGGGCGGAAAGCGGGGCCAGGCTTTCCAGCAGCGAATCGAAAAGTGTGGCAATGGCGGCGGTGGAAGTGCCGCGTTCATAGCCTTCGAGCAGGGCGTCATAGGGCTCTGAGGAAAAGCCCCAGAGGTCGGCCTTTTCAATCGCGAAATCCAGGAGGTTCTGCAGATGGGGGGCGAAAATGGAGAAGTCGGACGCCTTGCGGGCGGCGATCCAGGCATGGTGGGCGGCGGATTGGGCGGTGGATTCGCGGGCGACGAGATCGGTGGGGATCCGGGTGGCCCGATCTGATTCGCGGCGGAGTTCGCGCAGGTTGGCGGAGAGAGTTGGATCGAGTCCATCGTCAGCGGCCGCAGCGGTTTCGAGGGATTTCAGAAAGTCGGGCGAGGTGGAGAGATCATGGGCGTGGGCGGCGAGGTATGAGAGTTGCTCGGCGCGGTAATCGGCGGAGCCGGAAGGTAGATAGGTTTCCTGATCCCATGAAAGGATGGAGCCGGTTGTATTGATCAGCGCGATCTGGCGGACGCGGTCGAAGATGTGCATGGGGCGAGTGTGGACATCGGAGCGGAGTTGGCCAGTTTTCAGTGCCGGCTTTTGCGGGCTGCGAAGAAAATGACGACGGCAATTTAGCCATCGCGGGAAGTTTGGGATCCGTTTGCCTCTTAGACAACCAAAGCCTGACATGAAGCCCCGCATCTTTATTCCTGGTGCGGGCGATGAATTCCGCAGCGTCCGCGCCAAGGTTGCCAAGACCGGCAGACGGCCCGGCAAGGTGCGGTCCTTGGGTTTTCTTCATGAAGATCACAAGATCCGCAGTTTCACCATTGGCGTATCGTAATTCGATCATTTAATCTTGTGATAAGATACTTACATCCAAGAATAAGAATTGCCAAGAACTTTATATTCGGATTTTAAAACATGATCAATCGATTTAAAATAGTTGTTCTTGGATTTAAAATATCTATTCAAAGATTAAAAACACTCATTTACTGAAAAAAATTTCTTGTCAGAATATATACGTATGCTATTAACCATACATGCCAATCACCGGACCTGCATCATATTTGCCCACCACGGATCAATTTATCGCCCACTGGACCAGCGCGAATGCGGAGCTGGGCGGTGCGGCTCCCATCATTCTCGGTGGCGGGGTGGCCGTTGCGGGGCTTGCGACCCTGCGCAGTACCTTGGAAGGCCAGCGCGCGGAGGTGGCCGTGGCGCGCAACGATGTGGAATTTTCCCGGGCCACCCT
>JACMMB010000295.1 GCA_014379305.1 Akkermansiaceae bacterium | reverse complement strand
TGATAACGCCGATAAGATGGTAAATCTAAGCACCTATACCACTGTTGCCAAATTTCCAAGCGATACCCCTTGGCGTCAGGATATATATAATGGATTAGGGAATGGATGTTTGGTGGTTGCGGGCGCAAATGCCAACACCGAGCAGGGACGAATTCTTTTAACCCGTATGGGTTATAAGCAACCCCGAGTCGACGTGCCGGGTCCGCTGCACAAGTATGCACCTAACCCCGATATCGTGCATTGTCCTGGAGATTTGCGCTACAAGAAGGCGGTAGGCGCTGGATTCGCGTGGGACAGCTACTCGGGGGCAACATTTCTTCATGGCGAAGGGGGCGGCTTTGTCCGGCGCACCCAAATCATTCATCCGAGCGAACGCTTTGTGTTTACAGAAGGTGCTGATGCTCGGGGTGAGAACGTGGGCTCGTGGGGCATGTCCGTCTATGGTACTACTGGTGCAGGTTTTTCAGACTCACGATTTGGGGACTCACCTGCAGCTTTTCATATCACTTCCTCCAGTTTTATTTTTGCAGATGGCCGGGCTGAGAGTCACAAGTGGCTGGATGGTACAACTATTCGGTATGCCAACGACAACACACTCAACAAGGACAGTGGCGGCGGCGGCAGTCTGAATGCCGCACAGGTCGGCAGCAGGCGGGACCAGCAATGGGTGGGAAGTCGTTATCCGGGGCCACATAATCCTTAGTTTTTGGGTGTCCAGGCCGGTTCCCCGCTTCTATCTGCAACCGGGGATCAGACTGATCGTCTCCTCCCATCAGGCATTGGATCGGATGCTGGGACAATGATCCCGGTTCAGGAAATCCCTGTTCAGGAAAATCGAGGCAGTCCGAAATCAGGTGTCAGGAATCTTTTAAAGTCCTGAACCCGGGTGGAAACCGAATCACTCGTTTTTTCTCAAACCAGATTCGCATCATCTTTGAACTCTTGTGAAGACATAGTGAGCGAACCCTGCTTCCAAGGCTCGGGAGAAGTTTGGCGGTGGCGGTTATTAGCCCGAATTCCGAAGCAGCAACCACGGAACACACAAAATGAGGCAAAAGGGGAGAGCGGAACTCGTGAGGCAGTGGGAACAAATTAGGCAGCGCAGCGCGCTCAGTTTTCGTGAATCCTTTTCGTGTGTTTAGTGTGTTTCGTGGTTATCAACTCCGGTTTTCAGGATTAGTGGGGATGGTAATTCTTCTCTCTTGGCAAATCTTCGCCGCTTCAACAAAGCCCGAACCTCGCTCTCCCATCCGCCTCGCGCTGGACACCGCCCAGACCGTGCATGCGGGGCAATTCGCGCCCGGCATTGATGGGCAGGTGGTCCAGTTCGCCAAACCCGCCCGCGGACGTTACTTCAGCCTGGATACGTTCTCCTCCCAGGACGGTCAACCTTACGCCGCCGTGGGCGAACTGGATTTGATCGATGAAACCGGTCAGGCAATTTCCCATTCGGGGTGGACCGTCGCCTACGCGGACAGCGAAGAGCAGGAAAAGGAAAACGGTTCAGCGGAGAACGCCATGGACGGGCTGGCGACGACTTTCTGGCACACGCAATGGAGCGGCGCTTCTCCCAATTTCCCGCATCGACTCATTTTGGACCTGGGGCGCTCCCGCTCAATTTCCGGTTTCCGTTATGTGCCGCGCCAGGGAAGTCCCGGTGTGGGCGGACGCATCAAGAACTATTGCGTCAAAGTGGGCGACCATCTCGACCGTGAAAAGCCGCCGATTGATCTGTTGCCTGAGCAATGCTTTCTCTTCAGCCATTTCACGGACAACGACCATGACGGATTGCACCTTTTGTGGAGCCTGGACGGTTTTCGCTGGCAGGACGTGAACCGGGGACGCAGCGTGTTCAAGCCGATGGAGGATTCGGCAAAACTCCTGCGCGATCCCTGTCTGTTGCAGGGCCCCGATGGCGTTTTCCATCTGGTCTGGACCTGCGCCTGGACCGGCAAAACAATCGGCCACGCCACTTCGCGGGATCTGATTCAATGGTCCGAACCGGTGGCCATTCCCGTGATGAGCGATGAGCCCGCGGCCCTGAATTGCTGGGCGCCGGAAATTTTCTGGGACGCCAAACGCGCCGAGTATCTGATCGTCTGGTCCAGCACCGTGACCAATCATTTCCTCGAAACCCTGGCGGTGTCGGAGAATAAATCCAACGACCGTTTGTATTGCACGACGACGAAGGATTTCCAAACGTTCACCCCCACGCGGCTGTTTTATGATCCCGGGTTTCCGATCATCGATGCGACCGTGCTGTCTGCCAACGGGCGGTTCTATCTGTTCTTCAAAGACGATCGCGCGCCGCCTTTCAAAAAGGATCTGCGCATGGCCG
>JACMMB010000006.1 GCA_014379305.1 Akkermansiaceae bacterium | reverse complement strand
GTGACTTCGACTCGACTTGCGCCTGCTCCTCGACTTTACACTGTAGCGCGTAACACTCCCCGCAGGTTTCCTTGCTCTTCCCCATGAGGGCGCAAAATGGGTTTTCCTGCTTCTTTTGGTGGTGGACCACATCAAGCAGAGTTGGTGCCTGGAGCCGGAGAGGCAGGCCCGTGCCTTGCACAAAAGCACGTTCGTAGTCGCGGAACATCTGAGACTTGGAAAGGGCCTCCAGCATACGCCGGCTGTTTTCGGGGGACTCATTCATGGGCAAATCACCCGGAGCTTGGATTTCCGGAATCCCCGGTAGTAACCCGCTGCCGCTCTAAGCCCTTGAAATTTCCTGATTCTTTTGGGCGTTCGGTAGCGCATCAGCCCGGGTGACCGCGCCTCCGATGACCACATCTTGCTCAGGCGCGGCAATCACTCGCTGTTGGCACCCCGTAACGAGTCACTCTGCCGCCGATGCTGCGTGAAATCAGGTGTTCGCCAGCGCATCGCGATAATCCCGCGGGCACTGTCCGCTGACTTGCTTGAAGCCGCGGTTGAATTGGGACAGAGACTGGAAGCCCACATCGAATGCGATCTCGCTGATCCTCAGGTCCGGGTTTTGTAGGAGGGCGCAGGCTTTCTCAATCCTGGTTCGCGTGACGTATTCTACGAAGTTCATCCCGGTGGCCTCCGCGAATTTCCCGCTGAAATAATTGGCGCTCATGTTCGCGATGCGGGCCATCGCGGCCAGCGACATGTCATCGCCGCAATGATCGGTGATAAAAGTGCATGCCTTGGAAATGGCCGGCCTTTGCTGCGGTTGGCTGTCCAAAATCAAGGCATTGCTGCACGCGGCAAGTTGATGCGCAGAAATATCGAGCAAACGAACCAGTGCCTCGTATTGCCTGGCGGTGAGAACGCGGGTGTTGAACCACGCTTCCTCCACTTTTTTCAGGTCGACCGGGGAGTTCCAGAGTTTCAGCGTTCTAGCAATTCCATCAAAGCGGGCTCGATCCGGCCGGTGAAGCAGGATTTGGCCGGTCTGGAGAAAGGCGATGACGTTCTCACCCACGCGCACCGGCACGGTGGTTTCGCAGAGCCCCGCAAAGCATTGGAGGGTCTTCGGTGCGTGCTGAGCCGCCCTTTCCACCTTGCGCTGCAAGACGTAGCTGGCGGTACACCATTGGCTGGTCTTTGCCATCAAGGCGCAGAACGGATTCTCCTGGTTTCGCGCATGGCGGATGACGGTGATCATCTCCGGGGCATGGAGCTTCAGCGGCAACCCGGTGCCCGCGACGAACGCGTGCTCATATTCACGATAAACGTCGGACTTCGAAAGCAGTGCAATCAGGAGCTTTTCCGAGACTTTGCCGTTGAATGGACGGCCAAGTGTTGGGGGCAATTCAGCCTTCAAATCGCTTGCTGCACGACCGGACTTAGGCCGCGCCTTCTGGGCGATCTGAATTGCTTCCATCTGGGAATGTAGCAGCCCCAGTGGCACCCCCGCCATGGGGTCAAACCCTACTCGTCTTGCTTCCATCCGGAAACCTAGCAGCCCCAATGAACAAGTCTCCTCAATTCTTGGGATTTCGACGCCCCCTTCTCGCGCCTGACCGAACGTGTGACTGACGCTCAAATGAACGAGAATCGAAGAAATGCCCGGTTTTTCTGAATGGATGCGTAGCGCTAAACCGAGGCAAGCCTAGGGTAGTCCAGAGCGCTGATACGATGCGCCAAAAAAAATCAACCCGCCTCAGCGTGATGTTGTCCGGATCGCCGCAATAAGCGATGCCGGTCAACCAAGGCCGACTTTCCCACCACCATGAACGATTTGACAGTCGAACTGAGCACTCCGACAGGCCGCGTATTCACCGCCGTCGCTTCGTCGATCGACTTGCACACGCAGGAGGGCACCATTCACATCACATCTCGTGACGCGAGCCACTTGAACATGACCCATGCAACCAAGATCACCTTCCAGACTGGGGAAGTACCGCGTGCATTCATGCTGGAAAATGCCGTCGCAGGTTTGAACGGAAATTGTTTCACGGTCCTCGCCGAGCGAATTCGGCAGGTTGAAGTGTAGGTATGATGAGAGGCCCTACCTGACGCTGGATTCATTCATAACCAACGGATCCGCGGAAGCGGTCAAATTCCACCTGTTCTTTCGGAAACTCCATCGATCCC
>JACMMB010000294.1 GCA_014379305.1 Akkermansiaceae bacterium | reverse complement strand
CAGAGACCCGATGACCACCGTGCCGCCCGATACCGCAACTGACCAGCCGAAATCGTCATTCACCCCGGTGTTGCTGGCTTTCAGATAGGCCTGCTGGGTCCAAGTCGTCCCGTTGCGGGTGAAGACATAGGCCGCGCCGGAACCGTAGGCGCTGTTGTTCACCTGATTGCCGTTTACCCCAGTCGCGTTGCTGGCCTCGCTATAGGCCCCGATGACCACCGTGTCGCCCGATACCGCCACGGACCTGCCGAACCGGTCAAACACCCCGGTGTTGCTGGCTTTCAGATAGGCCTGCTGGGTCCACGTCGTCCCGCTGCGGGTGAAGACATAGGCCGCGCCGGAAGCGTCGGCGCTGTTGTTCGCCTGATTGCCATTCACCCCGGTGGCGCTGCTGTCCTCATAAGGTGCCCCGATAACCACCGTGTCGCCCGATACCGCCACGGACCAGCCGAACCGGTCCGTCGCCCCGGGGTTGCTGGCTTTCAGATAGGCCTGCTGGGCAATGGGGTCGATCGTGAGGGGATATTGTGCTCCGGTGTCGTCATAGCGGACGGCGAATCCCTCGTCCGTGGCCTCGAAGTGGGTGGGAATAATCTTGCCAGTGGCGTCCCATGCTTTGAGGCCGGAGTAAGTGAGCAGACCGCCGAAGTTGATGCTTTGGGTGGAGACAGTTGGCTTGAGAATGCCGCGCACCTTCAGCCGAATCTCAGCCGGAGCGGTGAGGGTCCAGCCTTGTTCCAGGCCGCGCTGGTCATTGATGAACCACTCGGTGATGGCCGGGGTGATCTGGCGCTTGAGGCGATTGGAAGGTGGATTGACTGTCTCAGACGGTAGTTTTGAATCCCGCTGAGAAAGCGAGGCTACAGTCAACTCCAGTCCCCACGTCCACGATCCGTCCTGCGGCTGGGCGGTGAAGCCCTTTTCATCGAAGGTCATCCGCCAGCCGAGGCCGGGATTCTGCGCCACATGGCTACCATCGGCCTGTGGAAAAAACTGGTGCCGCCCGGCGTCATACGCGGCGCGGATGCTGGTCCAGTCGGACTTGGCGATGCCCTCGGGCACTTGGTCGAGAGAGGTGAGTTGCTGGGGCTGGCCTGCCGTGAGAAATGGGGCAAGGGCGAGAAGGAATGTGAATGTGGCGA
This sequence comes from Akkermansiaceae bacterium, assembly GCA_014379305.1. GTDB lineage: Bacteria > Verrucomicrobiota > Verrucomicrobiia > Verrucomicrobiales > Akkermansiaceae > Luteolibacter. Next base: position 17,466 of record JACMMB010000294.1, on the reverse strand, counting down.
CGGTTCTCATGGTGGGACGTGACAGGACTACAGCGCTACGGCAACAACAGTCAGCGCATCGTAACATTTATTAGGTTGCGGTTGGCGGGGCGGGATTTGGTTGTTCATCTTCCTCCTCCTCGCCGTCCCCCGTGGCCGGCATCGACCATGTTGAGCTGGTTTTGTAAGCGGGAATTCATCCCGCGTTGATTAGCGGTTTGGCTGGGAAATGGATAGGATAAAGATGGGAGATTTGGGAGGAATCGATGGAAGAGGCTATGGATGATTCGATTGCGCGATTGCGAGGGGTCATTTCCTGGGTGCGAGCATCGATTTCTTCGATGTAAGTGTCGATTTCTCGGATGTAAGTGGCGATTTCTCGAACGTAAGTGTCGATTTCTTCGATGTAAGAGACGATTTCTTCGATGTAAGTGTCGATTTCTTGGATGTAAGAGGTCGTTTCTTGGATGTAAGAGGCCGTTTCTTGGATGTAGGAGTCGATTTCTTGGATGTCGGAGCCGATTTCCTGAATGCGAGGGGCGGTTTCTTGAATGCGACGGGCGAAACCGGATATCGCTAACCGACGGCGGGGAGACTGTTGATAAAATCGGCGGCGGGCATTTGTCGGGAGCCTTCTGGTTGGACCTGGGTGAGTAGGAGTGATTTTTCGCCGCAGCCGATGAGGAGTTGGCCGTCGCGGGATAAAAGTTCCCCAGGTGGTATGCACTGATCCACTACGGCGGTGGGAGGAAAGATTTTGAGGCGTTTTGATTTTCCCTTGATGGTGATTTCGGTGAAACTTTCCGGCCATGGGTGATAGGCGCGGATGCGGCGTTCCAAGGATTCCGCAGCTTGGGTGAAGTCGAGGCGTCCGTGATCGCGGAGGAGCTTGGGAGAGTAGGTGATCCGGGCCGGGTCTTGGGAAATGCCGTGGTCAGGATTTCGCGACAGGATTTCGAGAGCTTCGCTGAGAGCGGCTGGACCGATTTCCGCAAGGCGGTCGTGAAGTTCGCCTGCGGTTTCGCGGGGCTGGATGGGGATTTTTTTGACTGTAATAATGTCGCCGGCATCCAGCTCGCGGATCACGCGCATGACGGTGATTCCCGTTTCGGAGTCGCCTGAATCGATCGCGGATTGGATGCATGAGGCGCCACGATATTTTGGCAGGATGGAGGCGTGGAGGTTGATGATGGCCTTGGTGGCGGCTTGCCTGACCGATTTCCCGATGATTTGGCCGTAGGCCATGACGACAATGAAATCGGGGGCCAGGGCGGTGAGTTCAGCTGCGATTTGGCCGATTTTTTCAGGTTGCCAGACGGGGATCTGGAAACCGAGGGCGATGGATTTTATTTCAGGCGGGGTGAGGGCTTGGTGGCGGCCTACGGGTTTGTCAGGCTGTGTGATCAGCAGGATGGGCTTGGATTCTGTCAGGGAGAGGTGGCGGAAGGTGGGGATTGCGATGTCACCGGTGGCTATGAATGCGATGCGCATGAAGGTTGGCTAGGGTTCGGAGTTCAAAAGTGAATCGGCCATGGCGCGGGCCTTTTCGCCGCCGCCGCCAAGCATGCGCACCAGTTCGGTGATGCGTGATTCACCGTGGACGGGGAAAAGCCGGGAACGGGTGCGGCCGGCGATGACCTCTTTTTCGACCACGAAGTGTTGTGTGGCGGTCGCGGCAACCTGGGGGAAGTGGGTGATCGCGATCACCTGGTGGAGCTGGCCGAGCCGCGCCATTTTTTTCCCGACCGCGCGGGCGATTTCCCCGCCGACGTTGGCGTCGATTTCATCAAAAACCATTAGCGGGGTGGAGTCTTGCCCGGCAAGGGAGGATTTCACGGCAAGCATGACCCGGGAAATTTCGCCTGAAGAGGCAATCTGGCGGAGGGGCATCATCGGCTCGCCGGGATTGGGGCCGAAGAGAAAGTTGGTTTTTTCAAAGCCGTTGAGGTTGGGATCTTCGCAGGCTTCGAGATGGATCTCGAAGGAGGATTGATTGAAACCGAGTTCCTTGAGCTGGGAGGAAATTTCCCTGGCGAGTTTGGGCGCGGCTTTGTGCCTTTGGGCAGTCAGCTTTTTGCCGATGGCATCGAGTTGTTCACGGCATTCGGCGAGGGCGGTGGTGAGGGTTTCGATTTTCTCCGAGCGATTTTCGTTGGAGTCGAGTCGCTCGGTGAGGATGGCTTGGCGGGCGAGGATGTCAGCGAGGCCCGGCCCGTATTTTCTTTTCAGGGATTCAATGAGGTTGACGCGCTCCTCAAGGGCGGCGGTCTCGGCAGGATTGGTTTCGAGATCCCCGGCGTAATCGGTGAGGCTTGCCTCGAGGTCCTGAAGCTCAACAGCGGCGGTTTCAAGGGAAGTCAGTTTCCCGGCGACCGACGGATCGTATCTTTCAAGCTCGCGGGAGAGACGCTGGAGGTCGGAGATGCGGGAAAGGATGCCCTCGTCAGACGTGAGTGCGGCAACGGCCTGGGAGGTGATTTCGACAAGCCGTGCGGAGTTCGAGGCGCGGTGCCAGCGGTCTTGTAGGACGCTGTCGTCCTCCGGGGTAAGGCTGGCATTCTCGATTTCAGCGAGCTGATAGCGGAGGATCTCGAGCTCCTGCCCGGAGGCGTTTTCGGCATTTTTAATTTCCTCAAGCTCTTGGGATTTCCGCCGCCATAAGCGATATGCGGAGTGATATTCAGCTATCAGGGACCCGCTGGCGCCATAGGCATCGACCATGGCGAGCTGGCGTTCTGTGGAGAAAAGGGATTGGTGATCGTGGGGGCCATGTAGATCGACGAGTCGCTCGCCAATCCGCTTGAGGAGGTTGAGTGTGACTGGGGAGTCGTTGATATATTGGCGGGTTACAGAGGCTCCAAAGGAGCGGCGGATGATGATCTGGGCGTCCTCGCAAGGTCCGAGTCCGCCCTCTTCAAGGAGCGCGTTGAGAATATCGGGATCCTTGAGGTCAAATACGGCTTCTATAGTACAAGTTTCCTCGCCGGTGCGGATGAGGCCTTTGTCGGCGCGTTCTCCAAGGATCATTTTGAGCGCGCCGACAATGACGGATTTTCCCGCACCGGTCTCGCCGGTAACGCTGATGAGGCCGGGTCCGAGTTCCCACGCGAGCTCGTCAACGAGTGCGAGGTTGCGGATTTTCAAAAGGGTAAGCATGTGGGAGAACGAGCCGGATTATGCAGGGGTGGCGGCGGGAATCAATGGCCGGGTGGATATTGGTTAGACCGCACGCAGGGATGATTATCCATTGAAAAATTAAATCTGCTGGAGCGTGTGGGAGAAATGGGATGGATTTGGAGTATGGGCAAGCTTACGACGCATGTTTTGGATACGGTATCGGGGAAACCGGCGGTCGGGGTGGCGGTGAGGCTTTTTCAGGGTGGCATTGAGTTGAAAAACACGGTGACCGGCGCGGACGGGAGACTGGATGAGCCCCTGCTGGCTGATGGCGAAGGAGAATATGTGTTGGTCTTCGAGGTGGGGGAATATTTTTTGAAATCGGGATACAAGGAGGGGATTTTCAAGCGTGTCGAGATCCGCTTTGAGATGGAGAAGGACGGTGTTTATCACGTCCCGCTCGTATGCACGCCATGGTCATACAGCACTTACCGGGGAAGCTGATGGATGGGGAAATTTTACGCAGGGCTATCGAGCGGATCGATGAACTTGGCCGTATTTCCGATATGCCGGGTGAGCTGCGACGGACTTTCCTGTCCAAGGCGAACCTTGCCGCAGGCGCATGCGTGATGAAGTGGATGGGCGGGCTGGGTATGGAGGTCGCGCATGATGCCGGGGGCACGGTGAGGGGCATCCTGCCGGGAAATGGACACACATCCAGGGCGATCATCATCGGCTCGCATCTGGATACGGTGATTGATGCGGGCAAATATGATGGCGCGCTGGGAATCATTTGCGCGTTGGCCGCGCTGGAATTGCTGCGGAAGGAGGGCTGCAAACTTGATTATCCGGTGCATCTGCTGGGGTTTTCAGACGAGGAGGGGGTGCGGTTTCAGAGTGCCTATCTGGGCAGCGCCGGGGTGGCGGGCCTCCTGGGGCCGGACTTGCTTGCGGTGCGGGATGAAGCGGGTAAGACCCTGGCGGAAGTGCTTTTGACCGAAGGTTGGAAAGCGGGCGCGGAAGTATTTTCCTACGATGAATTTAGTAGTTCGGGGTATCTGGAACTCCATATCGAGCAGGGAAGGGTGCTTGAGGAAGCAGGCGAGGCGATTGCAATTGTCAGCGGTATCCGCGGGCAGGCCAGACTCAGAGTGACGGTCGAGGGCCTGGCGGATCATGCGGGAACGACGCCGATGAATCTACGCCGGGATGCGCTAACCGGCGCGGCGGAATGTGTTTTGATGGCGGAAGGTCTGGCGCGGGAGAGCTCCGCCCTGGTGGCGACTGCGGGAACGTTCAAAGTGCGGCCGGGCGCAAGCAATGTGATTCCCCAACTAGCGGAGTTCACGCTGGACGTGCGGCATATGGAGGATGGATTTCTGAACGACAGTCTGGAGCGAATGAGGAGGAATTTTACCGCAATCTGTGAGCGCAGGGGCTTGCGCCTGGGATGGAATCCGGTGCAGATCAACCACGCGGTGAACTGTGATGAAAGGATGATCGCCGAGCTTCTGGATTGCGCGGAATCCGTGACCGGAAAACGCAGATTGCTGGGCAGCGGGGCCGGTCATGACGGGGTGATGATGTCGAAAGTCATGCCGGTAGGAATGATCTTTGTGCGTTGCCGCGCTGGTCTGAGCCACCATCCCGATGAGCATGTGGAAGCCGATGATATCGGGAAAGGAATCGAGGTGATGGCCGAATTTCTGAAGAGGAGGAATGCATGAAGGATTTCGTGCTGAGGAATGTTAGCCTGTTCGGAGAAGAGGTGGTGGATGCCGCCGTTTGCGGGGGGCAATGGAGTGCCATCGGAAAGGATCTGGGATGTGGCTACGGGCAGGAGATCGATGCGGAGGGAAAAATCCTGCTGCCCGGGGTGATCGATGCGCATGTGCATTTCAACGAACCGGGAAGGACCGACTGGGAAGGGATTGAAACGGGGTCGAGGGCGCTTTCAGCGGGTGGGGGAACGGCTTTTTTCGACATGCCGCTGAATTCCTCCCCGCCGGTTTTTGATGGAGCGGGAATGCGGTTGAAGCGGACGCTGTGCGCGGAAAAATCCCGTGTGGATTTCGGGATTTGGGGGGGCTTGACCCCGGATTCGTTGGGTGGTTTGGAGGAGATGGCGGATGAAGGGGTGATCGGCTACAAGGCCTTTATGTGCGGCAGCGGATTGGAAGAATTCGGCAAGGCGGGTCGGAAAGTTTTGGCGCATGGGATGAAAGTTGCGGCAAGGCGTGGCTTGGTGGTCGGGGTGCATGCGGAGGATGAGTCCTTGATCGGCAAATCAGGATTCGAGGACGTGATGGGATCAAGTTTGGAAGGGATGAGGATGTGGTTTGCATCCAGGCCGGTGGAGGCGGAGCTGGCAGCGATTCGGATTGCGATGGAACTTGCGGGTGAGAGCGGAGTGAAGCTGCACGTGGTGCATGTCACGCATCCGGACGGCCTGAATCTGATCGAGGAGGGAAGGCGGAACGGGGTTGATGTCAGTGCGGAGACGTGCCCGCATTATTTGCTCCTGAATACCGGGATGGGTGCTCGGATCGGGGCGTTTGCGAAGTGTGCGCCGCCCTTGAGGGATGGGATTTCAGTGGAGGGGATGTGGGGCCTTTTGAAGTTGGTGGAGACCATCGGGTCGGATCATTCTCCATCACCTCCTGAAATGAAGGCTGGCGAAAATGTGTTTGCGATCTGGGGGGGGATCGCGGGTTGTCAGCACGGGATTGAGCTGGTTTGTAATGAAGCGATGCGGCGGGGCATACCTCTGAAAACGATGGCGGAAAAATGGCGCGGCGGCGTCTTGAGGCGGTTTGGTCTGGGGGGGGGCTCGCTCGAAGCCGGTCAGGATGCTGATTTTTTCCTGTTGGAAAAGCAGCCTGGAATAATCAAGGAAGAGGATCTGCTGTATCGGCACCGGATATCGGCTTACGTGGGTTGGGAACGTGACTGGCGGGTTTTGGGCACATGGTTGAGGGGGCGGAGGGTTGGAGACGAAACAAGAGGTCGCTTTCTAAGGCCGTCCGGGTAGAATTTTTCCCATGGAATTGTTTGGAGCGACACGGACGTATGTGGGGGCGAGGCATGCCTTGATTGCGCGGGACGGGCATGTGGCGAGTGTTTTTCCTGGATGGAAGGGGGCGATAGCTTATGTGCTGATTTCACCGGCAATGGGTGCGGGCATCACGCAGTTGATGGCGGTTTTCGAAGAGGATGGGGCCCAGATTGTCTTTCCGATGGATGGGTATGAACATGTCATTTATGTGGAGTCGGGGAAGCTCAACTGGGGGGAGCGGGTGTTTGATAATGGAGATTTTTTCTTCGTTCCACCAGCCACGAAACTGGTTTTAAAAGGGGAGAAAGGGACGCGGCTGACCATTTTCCGCAAGCAATACGAGGCATCCGCCCGGGTGAAGAAGCCGGAGATTGTTACCGGCTCGAAAAAGGATGTGGTGGGAGAGCCGTTTCTCGGAAATGAGAAGACCAGGCTGCAGGTTTTGCTGCCTACGGATGATCGGTATGATCTGGCGGTGAATATTTTCACCTACGAAAGCGGTGCGACATTGCCTTTTGTGGAGACCCATGTCATGGAGCACGGTCTCAAAATGCTAGCAGGGCAGGGAGTGTATCGGCTGGAGGACAAATATTATCCTGTCAAAGCAGGGGATGTTATCTGGATGGCGGCCTATTGCAGCCAGTGGTTTGTGGCGATGGGCGATGAGCCCGCCTCGTATATTTACTCCAAGAACATCAACCGCCTGCCTTAGGCGATTCTAGTTTTTGGCAGGAGCGGGCTTGCGGCCCACGGCGAAGCGATAGCGGGTGACGGCATCCACCATGCCTGCGGCAATCGCGGACTGGTAGGTTTCGTTCGCAACCAAGCGAGCCTCGTAGGGATGGCTCAGGAAACCTCCCTCGAAGAGGACCGCAGGGTGTTTTACTCCGGAAAGCACGCTGAAGCGGGCCCGCTTGATACCACGATCCAAGGTATTGTTTCCCAGTCGGCGGAGCACCGAGCCGTGGAGTGCGGTGGCGAGTGCGATGTTTGCCGAATCGTGTTCATTCCCGGTTTTTTCCTGGGCATCGCTGGCGATCAGTCCTCTTCCGTAATGGGATACGCCTGGCGGGGATAGGGTGAAGGTTTCGATCCCCCGCGCGGCGCGGCCCCCTGAGTTGAAATGCAGGCTCAGGAAGATTGCGTTTTCGGAAACCTGATTGGCAAGATTCACACGCTCCTGGAGGGAGTAATAACGGTCGGTATCACGGATCATGACCACCTTGAAACCTTTGGCTTCCAGCAGCCCTTTGAGCCGCGTCGCGAGACGGAGATTATACCCAGCTTCCGTGCCAAGCGGATTGGTGGCTCCGGGATCCTTGCCTCCATGGCCGGAATCCAGAATGACTGTTTTGAAATCGCCCGCATTGCGGATGAAATTCGGGCGTAGGACGGGATCAATAAGTTTCGCGAGATCCATGCGCGAAACGTAAACCTTGTTTCCCGAGGTATTCACCGCATTGGAGAAAACGAATTTCACGTTGTTCATGAGACATTCGTTGCCGCCGACTTTGAGCTTCATCTCGACCTTGGAGTTTTCGAGAACCACGGAATTCCCGGTGCGGGTGAGTTTGGTGAAACTATAGAATTTTTTAATGCTTTCCACCGACACGTAATCCCGACCCTCGAGTTTCACGATGTCCCAGCCGGCGTTTTTTTCCGCCTTGGCACTTGCCGTGACTGAATAAAAGCAGAGGCCTAACAGCCATGTGAATATGGTGGTGGTCGAAATCTGGAAAATGGAATTTTTTCGCAGTTGCATGGGCAAAATTCAGATTGAAGTAGGGAAAATACAGTGAACCGGCGGATGTGACAATGCCATTTTCCGGGTTGTAATCGAGCTGCTGAAAAAAATCAAACATTGTCTTGCAAAGCCCTCTCACGAATCCTATCACCTGCCCCCACCCAAAACCGGAAAGCTCGGATGGCGGAATCGGTAGACGCGCTAGACTAAGGATCTAGTAGGGCAACCTGTGGAGGTTCGAGTCCTCTTTCGAGCACTTTCCGTAAATAGGGCTTAGGATTTAAGCGCGGCAAGGGTTGCAACCAGCGTCTCGGCGCATGCACGGGCGAACGCGGGATCGTTGATCGTGTGGTTCATCTCAATGACGCGGATGCCTTGGCGAAGATGGGTTTTAATCGCGTTGAAGAGAGCTTCATCGGCTTCTTGATCGTGAAACGGCTGGCCGGGAGCACTGATGATGCTGATCGCAAGCATTGGCAGCAGAACAGTTACGGGTGCAGTGTAGGCGTTCACTTTTTCCGCAAGGATGCGGCCCAGCTCGGCACACTCGGCAGCATTGGTGCGCATCAGCGTTACTTGCGGATTGTGATGATAAAACGTGCGATCGGCAAATTTAGCGGGAACGCTCTGCGGTTCACCGAAATTGACCATGTCGAGACAGCCGGGGACGACGATGGCCGGAAGGCCGGCTTTCCCGGCGGCATCCAGCCGTTCGGGTCCCGCGCCAAGAGTGCCGCCGACGTATTCATCCGCCCATTCGGTAGTAGTGATATCGAGAACACCGGCGACGAGACCGCTGGCAATCAGCGATTCCATGGCGCGCCCGCCTTGGCCGGTGGCATGAAAAACCAGCACTTCATAGCCAGCGCCTTCGACAATTCGACGGGCCTCGTTCACGCAGTCGGTTGTGTTGCCAAACATGCTTGCGACGACAAGGGGCTTGTCCGTTGCGGACTCCGCGCGTCGTGCTTCGGCGGTTTCGACCATTCCGCAGACCGCTCCGGCCGCGTTTTCAAAAATAACTCGCGAGATGCGGTTGACTCCCGCGACGTCAACGATGGCTGGCACCATGACGATATCCATGGTGCCGACGTAGGGCGCGACATTGCCACTGGCAAGCGTGGACACCATGACTTTCGGAAAACCAATTGGAAGGGCCCGCATCGCGGTTGTGGCGATGGATGTGCCACCGCCGCCGCCGAGGGAAATGATGCCATGAATTTGGCCAGCTTCGGCAAGTTTGGCTACATAACGAGCTGCGGCCCGGCCCATCAATGCCACGCATTCGCCGCGATCCTTGCGGGAGAAGGCAGCTTCCCAGTCCTCGCCACCCGCTTCGGCAACTTGGCTGGCATCGACATCGGCTGCAACGGTTGGCGGGCCATGGCTGCCGACGTTGATGAGGAGAGTGCTGAACCCGCGTTGACGGATGGCTTCGACGACGGCGGCGTGTTCATGGCCTTTCGTGTCCAGAGTCCCCAGAACGGCTATGGTAGGCATGGCGGTTTATTTTAAAATTCCGCTATCGGAAGCATTTACCGCAATCCCTTTGAACCGGCGGGTCAGCGCGGAAAGGGATGTTTCCACGGCGATGCGCTCGAGGCTGCTTGCGCCCACAAAGCCTACCGTATCGGTATGTTGATTGATGAACTGTGCGTCTTCCGGAGTGAGGATGGGCCCGCCGTGACTTAGGAAAATAAGATCCTCGCGACCGCCCGCTTTCGCGCCATCGATGATGCGCTGCGTCCACTCGGCTGCTTCAGATAGGGTTACTGTGGCATCTGTTACGCCAATCGATCCGCCGATGGTGCAGCCAACATGAGCGATGATCGCATCGGCTCCCACATCGGCCATCGCGCGAGCCTCAGCCGGGGAGCTCACGTAAACGATCGTGAAGAGTTCCATCCGCCGGGCGATCGCGATCATGTCGACCTCCTTCTGAACGCCCATTCCCGTTTCCTCCAGCGTCTGGCGAAACTGGCCGTCAATGATGCAGTGGGTGGGGAAATTGTTCACCCCGCTGAAACCCATCTCCTTCACTTTTTCAAGCCAGTGCCACATGCGCCGCCGTGGATCAGTGGCGTGGACTCCGCAGACCACGGGAATTTCATCAACCACCGGCAAAACCTCGTATTCACCGATCTCCATCGCTACCGCGTTGGCATCGCCGTAGGCCATAAGTCCGGCGGTAGAGCCATGGCCGGCCATGCGGAAACGGCCCGAATTGTAGATGATCAAGAGATCGGCACCGCCCTTCTCGATAAACTTTGCCGAAATCCCCGTGCCGGCTCCGGCAGCGATGATCGGCTGGCCGTTTTTCAATGTTGCGCGGAGGCGTTCAACGACTTCGCTACGGGTGTAAGGGTTTCCGATTCCGGTCCAGGGATTGGGCATAATGGTGTTTGCTGAGTGGCTTTAAAAAATCAGGCAATTTCGTGATCGATGACGATGACCCGCTCAAGCATCGGCATGATGATCGCCACAGCCGCCTGATGCACCGGGTGGGGCAGGTATAGATCCCGTGCCTCGACACTTTCAAAAATCGCTACGAAGCTATGGCTGAAGCCGTCGGAAAGGCCTTCCACGCTTGCATCCGTGCCCCACGTGAGGTCCAGAAATCCGGGGATCTGTTTTGGCAAATCCTCAATGATGCGCCAGACACGGGCGATGTCTTCAGCGCTGCAATCGGCTTTGAATTTAAACAGGGCGATGTGTTTGAGCTTGGGCATGGGTGGAAGAGGGCGAAATTGTGAGCGAGGTATGGTCGGGATGAAACATTTTTTGACACACTTTCGCACGATTAATTTCCACAATAGCGTGACCTGATCGTGAAATGGGGTAATTCTCAGCAATGGCTGCGGTCCAGCTTCCTCATCACGAAACCACGATCAACGGTCCCCGGACCAAACTTTGGGCGCTGGATGCCACGGCTTGCCCGGAGCTAGGCACGCACCGGATCGCGCGTCTGGGCATCGACGTCGCTCATGCGCCCTACAACCGCGTCCGGCTTCGCCCGGCAGGCAGCTTCTTCTTCGCATGTATCGAGGGCGAGGGACTCATGTTGCTTGAAGGCAGGTGGCAGCGTGTGACTGCCGGAGAATTGTGCATGGCCCCTCCCAGGGTGCTCAATGCCCTGCATGCGGTGCCCGGAAAGCCATGGACATTCGCCTGGCTGCGCTATGAAGAGCCCCATTATGTAAAAGCCCTGGTTGGCAGTGATTCACCTCTCCGGCTGCGGCGTGGGGCGGATGACTTCGCGCGTGTTATCCAAGGCTTGCGATCTGAATGGGAAGCCGAGCGGGATCCCTCACTCCTGCACCATTGGGTTTCCATGCTGCAAGGCCTCGCGCGCCGACTCGCCAAGCCATGGCGCTGTAGCTCCCGCGTCGAGGAATTGTGGGAAATGGTCGGACGCGACCTTACCGTTGACTGGAAACTGAGTTTGCTGGCAAAGGCGTCCTCGCTCAGTGATGAGCATTTGCGTCGGTTATGCCGTCGGGAGCTTGGCCGGACGCCCATGGAACATGTCACCTACATGCGGATGCGACGCGCCCAGGATCTCCTTGAGGAAAGCGACGAGAAGCTTGAAGCGATCGCTCCAATGGTTGGCTATAACAGTGCCACCGTGTTTTCCCGGGCGTTTGCACGCTGCATCGGGATGAGTCCTACGGAATATCGCACCCGAGGTTAAGGGAAAACCGTTCCGAGGACCGAAATGGAAGGTACACCACGCGATGCCGTATCTCCTCCGTCGGACCTAACAGAATTATTTTTTCTTTGGGGGAGCTGCGCCGGCTTGCTGTTTGTTAGCGATCTGGCTTTGCTTGGCCTTGTTGGAAGCGTCGTTCTTGCCTTGTTTTTGCGCCTGGCTCTTCTGTTTTGATTTCGGTGATTTGTCGCCCATGGTGGTATTTTTGTTGGTAGTCGTGAGGTAAAAGAGAATTTATTTCACTCCGGCTGTCAAAGCTGAAAGTAGCTCCTGAAGATCGAAAGTGACAATGGTGGTGGAGGTGTCATTCAGCGCGTACGGCAGGATGAGCCGGTCACCGTGAATGAGTGCCCCGCAGGTATAGACGACGTTCGGGACATAGCCATCGCGCTGCGGTTCATCCGGCTCGATGAGCGGGTGCGCGAGGTGACCGATGACGATGGAGGGGTTTTCCAGATCAAGGAGCAGGGCGCCGATGCAATAGCGGCGCATCGGGCCAACCCCGTGGGTAATCAAGAGCCAGCCGGAGGAGGTTTCAATGGGGGAGCCGCAGTTCCCTATTTTCACGGATTCCCAATTCTTGGTCGGGCGTCTCAGAAGCCGCGCCTCTTCCCAGAAGTGGAGGTCCTCGGAATGCATCAGATAAAGGTTTTCATCATCCTCACGGGAGATCATGAAGAAGCGGCCGTTGATTTTCCTGGAGAAGAGAGCCATGCCCTTGTTGCGGACGCCCGGCCCGTTCAAAGTGGAGGCTCGGAAATTCGCGAAGTCGGTGGTTTCCAAAAGCTGGGGCAGGATGCTTCGCCCGTTGTAAGCGGTATAGGTGGCATAGTAGGTGATGGTGCCATCTTCATCCTTAAAACGGACAAAACGCGCATCCTCCATGCCGTTGCTTTCGGTGGGTGATACGGGAAAAATGATTCGTCTGGAGAGGGGTATGGAGGTTTCAAAGTGAGCTTGGTAATTCACTTCGGCAAGCCATCGGATGCCCTCTTTTGTGCGACGGGAATCCATGGTGACAGGGGGGGTGGCACTATCGGCAGCGCGGATGGCGGCATTCAGCTGGCTGCGCGTGAAAACTTCGCCCAGTGAATTCATGAGTAATCTGGACCAGGCGTTGTCGAACTCCATTTCGTGAAGTTTTCTGAAAAATGTAGAACGGCGGAAAGTGGGGTCGGGATTCAATTCGGGCGCGGAAACGTGGCGGGATACGGGATCGATGGAAATTTCATGATTCGGACTGAGGATTCCGCTGCGAAAGGCAATCGAGGAAATATGCCCTTCCCCGGTGGCGCGAAGGCTGAGGATGAAACGAAGTGCGCCGGGTTCGAGTCCGGACTGATCGGGGTGCTGGACTATCGAAGGGTTGAACAGTGCGGTGGATTCCAAGGCGTATTCGCCGGAAAAAAGCGCGCCAATGTAAAGCCGGCGGTTGTCGCTGATCGAAGGCTCATGCGGCACCTGATCGCGGATTTGACAGTAGGCCCGGCGCCAGGAGGCTTCGATGGCATGATGTCGAACATCGAAGAGAGCATGCAGTTCTGCAAGGCGTGTTGTGATCTCGTCATCGTCCGGCATCAGGGCGCGTTCAATAATGCGGAGCCGCGCCGCACGGTCTGCCGAGATGAAAGCGCGAATAAGGACGCGGGAAGGATCCGGATGGAGATGGATGGCGGTTGGTGTCGGCAAGGGAGTGTTCATGAAGGGGACGGGAGCGCGGGACTGCGGGTGATTTCGACGCGGGAGAGGTGGAAGGCGAGGGTCGATTCCGCGCCTTGGTTTTGGTTAATATGATCGCGTAGCAGGGCGTCACGGCAGCCGCCGGTGGTTTCATCGTAGAGTGGCAGACCGAGGTCGTTGCGGCCGAGAAACCATTCGAAACAACGGCGTGCCTGCAGAATCCAATCCGCATCGCCAGTGACCTCGTAAGCCGCCATGCAGGCGGATATGGAGGCCTGGGCTTCCACCGGTTGCTGATCGAAGCGGGCCTTTTCCTCGCCATGTGGCCAGAAACCGTGGCAGCCAATTGGCGAGAACTGGCCACCGTCGCCGGTTTGCTCGGCAAGCAGCCAGCGTAACGAGACAAGCCCGGTTTCTATGGCATTCGCTTGGCCGGAGATGATCAGGGCGTGGGAGAGCTTGGCATTGTCGTAGGTTGCGATTCGCTCGAACCAAAGCCAATCGGGCGCTGAGTTTGCTTGGTAAAGCCCCATCAGCCGGGCAACCAGCAAGTCACGGGTTTTAGCGACGACCCGGTCGCCTGAGAAGGCGCGCAGATATTCGTGGATGGCAATGAGGGTGAAGGCCCACGCGCGCGGAGAGCTGAAGCGTTTCACGGGACCAAGGCCGCGCTGGAACAGGAGCGCGCAGAGGTTGCGGAAACCTTCGTTCGGCGAGCGTCCGAGGGCGGTTCCCGCAGCCCACAACGCGCGGGCGTGGCTGTCCTCGGAACCTTTGCTTTCCAGCCATTTCCGATCATGACTCATGAAGTTGCGGAAGCGGCAGGTATTGGCATCGAATGCATACCAAAGAAAGGCCAGATAGGAACTGGCAAGGCGGTCGATCCGGCGGTCCAGTCCGTGTTGTTCCTGATGCAGAATCGTGTAGATGAAAGCGCGTGCGTTGTCGTCCGTACAATAGGCTTCGTGATAGTTGGGGACGTTGTAAATCGCGTGTTGGAAAATCCCGGTGTGATCCGACATCCGGAAAAGATGATCGTGGTTCGGCTCCGGGATGGGGTAGGCTTCGGCTGTCTCGATGGCGGTTGCGTGGGTCAGGCTGAGACCCGCCCGGGCCTGGTCGAAGCTCTCCATGTAACGGCGCGCAACTTCCGGCCAGGTCATTTCCCTGCCCGCTTTCCATGCCTTTTTCCGCATGGCAGTCATCCGGGTGGGATGCTCCAAAAGGTCATTTACGGCTGCGGCGATGGCTGCTGCGTCGTCGAAGGGAACAAGTATACCGCGCTCATCGGCCAGCAATTCACGGGCATGCCAGTAGGGAGTTGAAATGATGGCTTTCCCGGCGCCGAAAGTATATGCGAGGGTCCCGGAGGTGATCTGCTCCTCGTTCCGGTAGGGCGTGATGTAGATGTCCGAGCCACCGATAAACTCCTTCAGCTCCTCCATCGGCACAAAGCGGTTGTGGAAGGCGACTTGCTTCTCGACACCGAGCGCGCGGACAAGCTTTTCAAGTCCCTCGCGGTATGCTTCGCCTTCGGCCGCGATGAGGTGGGGATGGGTCGCCCCGACTACGAGATAAACGACATCAGGGTGGTTTTGAATGATCGCGGGTAGTGCCTTGATCACTGTTTCGATCCCTTTGTTTGGCGAAAGCAAACCGAAGGTCAACAGCACCGTCTTGCCTTCCGCGTCGAAGATGTCCTTGTAGAAATTTGAATCCACGAACGGCATGTCTATCACGCCGTGGGGAATGAGATCGATTTTTGCCGCATCGATCTTGTAGACCTCAATCAGGAGTTGCCGCCCGCGTTCGGCCATGACGATGAAGCGCTCGGAGAGCTCATCGAGACGCCCCATCACCTTGAGCTGCTCGGCATTGGGCGATTGAAGGACCGTATGGAGAGTGATGACGACAGGCTTTCGCAGGCGTTCCAGAAACTCCAGCAGATAGGCGCCGGCAGCGCCTCCATAGATGCCGAACTCATGCTGGACGGAAACGACTTCAACGTTGTTGATTTGGAGAAAATCGGCGGCACGTCGATAAGAATCGGGATCCTCCTGATCAATTTCAAATCGGACCCGGGAAGGATAATCGTAGCCTTCGGGACGATCGTTCATCGCTCCGGCGATGCAGCTTGAACCCGGAAACTCCATCGCGACGGCCTCGCAAATATCCGCCGTGAAAGTGGCGAGTCCGCAGAGGCGTGGAATGTAGCTCCCTATAAAGGCAATGTGCCTGGTGGGATGTGAAGTTCTCATGGCTTGCGGAAATCGGGCGACTTCGCGCACTGCATGGCGGGGGAGTTCATGCGAACCCCGACAAGAGATCCTTGACCTCCTACGAACAAAAACAGGATAACAATGGCGGCGGGGGAGTCAAAGAATTTTCCCGCCAGGCCTCCCTCGGAAACAGTTCTAAAAAATCTTCCCTCGTTTTACTCTTCAATGTTGGATGATCGATATTACGTGTTCATCCTCCTCCCAAGCAAGATCTTCAATGTCCGCAACTCCGCACGACCCCAGACCCTTCAAACGCGCCGTCCTGAAACTCAGCGGCGAGGCACTCCGCGAACCCGGTTCCACCGACAATATTTCACCGGAAATCGTCAACCGCATCGCCTCGGAAATCAAGGAAGCCGTTGCCACCGGCCTTCAGCTGGGCATCGTGGTCGGTGGTGGGAATTTCTGGCGCGGGGCCAGCGCATCGGCTCGCGGCATGGATCGCGCGACGGCGGATTACGTCGGCATGCTTGCCACGGTGATGAATGCTCTCGCGCTCGAGGGGGCGCTTTCCCACATCGGCGTCGAATGCACCGTCCAATCCGCCATCGAGATGAAGAATGTCGCAGAGCCTTTCATTCGCCGCAAAGCAGAACACCAGCTGGACAAGGGAAACGTCGTCATTTTCGCCGCCGGCACCGGCAGTCCGTTTTTTTCCACAGATACCACCGCCGCCCTCCGTGCGAGTGAAATGAATGCCGATGTCATCCTCAAGGCCACCCAGGTGGATGGAGTTTATTGCTCGGATCCCCGGAAAAATCCGGATGCCATGCGCTTTGAATCAGTCACTTTCCAGCACTGCCTCGAAAACCGCTTGAACGTCATGGATGCCACCGCCTTCAGCCTGTGCATGGATAACAATATACCGATCATCATCTTTGATCTCGGGCCAATAGGAAACCTCTCCCATGCCCTGCGATCCCAACCGATAGGCACCCTCGTCCATGGCGAGTGAAATTCCGTTTCCGAAACAACTGACACAGCGATTCATGTCCCAAGATCCTCAAACCGCCCTCCTCGAAGCCGAGCTCAACATGTCGAATGGCATCGACCATCTTATCCAGGATTTCGCCGGGGTCCGCACCGGCAAGGCCTCTCCCGCACTCATCGATAACCTTGATGTGTATATCCACGCCTATGGTGGCGCCCAAAAGCTCAAAACGCTTGCCATCATCAACTCCCCCGAGCCCCGCATGCTCAACGTGCAGCCTTTCGATCCAGCGACGACCCGCGACATAGAAAAAGCCATTCGCGAATCCAAACTCGGCCTCAATCCCGCCGCTGCCGAACGTTCGATCCGCGTCCCGATTCCGGAACTTTCCGAAGAACGTCGCCGCGACATGGTCAAACTCATCAAAACCCTCGCCGAAGAGGCAAAAGTCCGCCTGCGCGCCTCGCGAAAAGCCGGGCTCGACGAAGCTAAAAAGATGAAAGCGGATAACATCCTCACCGAAGACACTCACAAGACCTTCGAAAAAGACATTCAGGAACTGACTAACAAATTCACCAAGAGAATAGAAGAAATGGCCGTTGCCAAGGAAGCCGACCTTATGAAAATCTGATATGTATTTCTTGGACTCGCTTAAGATTCCCGCCTTCTTTCGCTCAGTTTCCCCTTGCCACCCTACCCCTCCCTCCCCTAAACATTCGCCCCACCCGCAAGGGGCGTTAGCTCAGTTGGTAGAGCACTTGCATGGCATGCAAGGGGTCAGCGGTTCGAATCCGCTACGCTCCACCATTTTAAATCGGCCGGGAGACGGCGGCTTCCAGTCCCCCCATAAAGAAGTGGTCGTTGCCGGGGGCTGCAGGCGGTTGGCCAGCCAGTAAATTAACCCGATCCGGTGACTCGCATTGCCCGCAGGTCCTGATTGAGTCGCAGGGTGAAACCCACGCATCCCACTGT
>JACMMB010000293.1 GCA_014379305.1 Akkermansiaceae bacterium | reverse complement strand
GGACATGCTTGCCCGTGGAATGTTCGATCCAACCATCCTCTACAACACAGACCAGGAGATCATGGCCTACCTCTTCAACGAGATGGAATACTACCACCCCGAGGATCTGAAACGCTCCCGCGTCCGGCAGCATTACCAGCTCCGTGATGATACCTGCGCCGCCCTCCATTTCCCCGGTAAAATGTGGCTTCCCCACATGGCTCAAATCGTAGCGTCCCATGATTTTCCAATTCTAACGCCCAGAAGCATTCGCTACCAACCAACTGCGCCACTCACTCATTCCGAGCTATTCCGCATGAGAGCGCAGGTGAAAATTTCCAATTCCTCAATCCTCGGGAAACCCATCAATCTGATCCGCAAAATCCGTGGTGCAATCTCGGGGTAAGAACATTTCCCACGCCACCATCCCTCCGCCAAAGCCATGAACCCACTCATTACAAGCCTCCGCAAGCTCGCCCGTAATAACGGCTACGACATCGTAAAATACAAATCCACCGGAGAATTGCTCGCCCTCCACCAAGTTGATCTCGTCCTCGATATCGGTGCGAATGATGGTGGCTACGCATGCGAAATCCGCGCCGCCGGCTGGGCAAAACGAATCGTTTCCATAGAGCCCCAGCCCAAGACCTTTTCCAGGCTTTCCAGTCGTTTCTCCACGGACCCTTTGTGGCAAGGACTCAACATCGGCCTTGGCCGCAGCGATGACACCCTCAAAATGAATGTCTATGAAATGGACGTTCTCAGTTCCTTTCTCGATAAAATCGAAGGCAATGCTGTAGTCGATCAAATAGATGTTCCGGTGAAGCGCCTCGACGGCATTTGGGATGGGATTCTTGGAACCAGCAAAAAGCCGTTTGTGAAAATCGATACCCAAGGATTTGAAATGGAAATCATCGAGGGCCTCGGTGCCAGAGTAGGGGATGTAATCGGCTGGCAGCTCGAACTTTCCGTGGAACCTCTTTACAAAAAACAACCCGCCATGGAAGACGTGATCGGGAAAATGAGAGCAATGGGCTATTCGCTGTGGAAAATCCTCCCTGGTCTCCGCGATCCCGCCACCCACCGCGCCTTCGAGTTCGATGGCATTTTCTTTAAAAACACGTGAAACCACTCGTCGGAAATCCCTGTCCAATCTGTGCTCAAAAAAATATCCATTGTTCTGTTTGGGACCGGCTGGCTGCTGTTTTTAGCGCTGGCATGGTTCTCACGTGTCCAAATCCTGAATAAGCTCGGCATCCATCGAAACTCCACGGATAACGCGCGGACCGTGGATGAGCGGGTGCAGCAAACTACCCAGGAGCTAGCAAAAAATCCATGGCTGGATCAACGCCTCCCCGTCATTTTCCTCGGTGACAGCCACATGGAAATGGGCAATTGGTATGTCACCTACCGCGGGCGATTTGCTGTCCGCAACCTGGGCATTTCCATGTCCCGTATTTCCGACTCCGGATACATCGCAAAAAGCATCAAAGCTGACCACGCCTCTGCGGTTGTGCTCATGTGCGGCATCAACGATCTCGCCGCAGGCCGGACAAGGGAAGAATGCCTGGAAGATTATCAGTCGCTTTTTGAAACACTCAAAAAAAACGTTCCTACAACGCCCGTCGTCATACTCTCACTCATGCCCGTGAGTCGCGGTCTGGGCGATTCCAGCAAAGCTGAAATCAATCGGACAGTCTCCCGCTTGAACAGCGATCTGAAAACCGAATCCTTAAAATACGGTTTCACCTTTATTGACCTCAATCCGCAAGTCCAAATCGGTATCGAACTCAATCCTGCCCTGACATTCGATGGTCTGCATTTGAATTCCAGAGGCTACGCAGCAATCGCCACCCCGATCTTCCAGGCACTCGTCACCACGAAAAAGCAATAAGATACTCCCGCATGGCAGCCACCCCCGAGAAAAAGAAAAACGACTGGCTGGAATCCTGGCACGTCGCCCCCGCCAACACCCAGTCCTACGATTTCCTGGATGGTATCCGCGGCATCGCCATCCTGCTCGTCCTCGCCTGCCACCTTCTCTACGTCAACCCTACGGCATCAAACCCCGTTTTGTTCGTCTTTGGCATTTTTGGCGCTGGAACATTCGGTGTTACCATTTTCTTCGCACTCTCCGGGTTCCTCATTTCCCTGCCTTTTTGGAAAAAAAAGATCCAGAACTCCCTACCGAACCTATCACGATATGCGCAAAGAAGATTTTGGAAAATCGCCCCGCCGCTGATTCTATCCGTGCTGGTCTTGACTCCGCTGTATATTTATTTTTACGGCAACAAAGACGTTTACCTCAAGGCCGCCATCGAATGGCTCACAGGCAAAGCCTTGGTCTTCCCCGTCTCTGGAAGGCTCAATCCCGTGATGTGGAGCCTGATCGTTGAAACCCATTTTTACATTCTCCTTCCCCTGCTGTTTCTCCTGCTCAAAAGGCTCGGATACAAATCCTGTCTTTTCATCCTACCGCTGGGGTTCTTTATAATTCCGACCCTGGCGCGATACATCTATCTTGCATACGGCGTTGAGTTTTCCTTGCACCCCGTTATCCGAGTCAACTTTCCATCCAAGCTCGACGCCTTTTCTGTCGGCATCCTCGTTGCCGGGCTGCATGTGCGCAATGCCATCCCCGCCAGTGTCGCCAGATTCGCTCCGCTTGGTTTCCTCGGCATAGCCCTCGCATTGGTGTGGACAAGCTGGAATGCCCTGCACCCCCTCCATCCGAAATGGTCTTTGGAAATCAATAACCTCATCATTCTTGTTTCCAGCGGACTCCTGCTATCATTCATCCGCAATCCTGTTGCCGCAGGTAAATGGTTTCTTGCAAATCCAATGCTACGCTGGTTCGGTCTTCTAAGCTATGAGTGGTATCTCTTCCACCAGCCCCTGTTTTATTGGACCCGTTCCATCGTCGGCGAGGCGGATGGCAATCCCGCTCTGTACGCCGTACGAGTCCTCGTCCCTCTTCTCCTCAGCCTTGCCATCGCCGCCTTGGTCTATCGTTTCTTTTCCCTCCCCATCCTGCGCGCGACACGCGGCGCGAAAGCGGATTCCTAATATAAGTTATTCCTAACAAGCTTCCGACTTTAAGATCACTATGAGTTCCCTAAAAACCGTTGCCCGCAAAATTGCAGAACTGCTCGTCTCCAGCGATGTCATCTGGACACCGCTGTCGAGAACCCTGGTTCGCGGCAGCCAGTATCTTTGTGCAATTCGCGGTGAATATGAGGCCAGGGAAATTGTCGTCAATCACCCGCCGCTCCGTGCCTCTCTTGCCAACAACATCGTCATCGCAGGTCCCTTCCAGGGCATGAAATATGGCGATACCCGGGCCATGTGCAGTACTCTTTACCCGAAACTACTAGGCACTTACGAGCACGAGCTTGCGCAGGCATTTCAATCCGCCATAGCCAAAGCCCCCGCACTCGTTGTCGATGTGGGAGCGGCGGATGGTTACTACGCAGTCGGTTTTGCTTTGAAGAATTCAAACGGGAAAGTCATCGCCTACGACCAGGATCCTCGGGCAAGGGTCGAACTCGCCAAACTCGCCGCGCTGAACGGCGTTTCCGACCGCATCGAAATCCGCGAGCGCTGCGAACCGCAGGATCTCGTCTCATTCAAAGATAAATCCGGGCTCATGATCGTGGATTGCGAGGGCTTCGAGGATGTCCTGCTGTCTGCGGAAACGATCTTCATGCTCAAGAACTGGGATTTCATCATCGAGACCCATGATGGCATCACCCCGGAAGTCACCAAACGCCTCAAGGAACGCTTCGCACCTAGCCACCAAATCGAGGTTGTCGAGTCCGTCCATGACTTCGACAAGGTCGATCACACCGATATCCCGGCTCTGAAAGGTCTCCCACGTCGCTCCGCAGACAGGGTGCTTGCGGAGGGCCGCGAACACGCCTGTTTGCGGTGGCTGGTCTGCACAAAGGTCTAGAATTATCCCGCTGCCAGTTCCAATAAAACAACATGAGCCGATCATGACTTGCTTGCTGGAAAAATACCTCAAAGCACTCACCTTGCGCGGCAAAGCATTTTTCGTAAAAGTCTATGTTCGGAATCTGAAGCGCCAGATACAAAGCCCGGCCACCCATATTGCCCCGCCAGACTGGAAACAAATCTCCAGCGAAGATCTGGAAGCCGAATTCAAATATAAAGACGAGACTTGGAACGAAATCAAATACATCCACGCGCGAGGCATTCTCAGTTGGTGGAACATTCACGAGGTGCCTTTCATCGATAATCCCTGCAACAACTCCCGCGCTAAATTCTCCGGCAACTCCCTCCACATCGAGAGTTCCGAGTCCACCCCGCAACGATGGGTGTTCCTCCGTTACCTAAAGCCGCTAGGAACGACCTATGCCATCGAATACGACATCACAATCCAATCCGAATTTTCCGAACTTCAGTTCGCGTTCAACTACCGCTCCATCATGGACCGCACCCGCTTCATGATCTCGGACAACCGGGAACTACAATTCCAAACGCTAGCAAAATGCACCTTCATTCCACCGCTGAAAAAAACACCTCTTCGCCTGGAAACCGGCAGGAAATACCGCACCCGCATCGAAGTCATCGGTGATACTTTCCGCTATGCTCTGGACGGTAAAACAAAAATGGAACTGTCACTAAAGCTCCTCCATGCGCGACCCGGCGACGGCTTCGTCTTGATCTTTTTCGAGAAAAAATCAAACCACCCTATTCACGCCACACTGGAGAATATAGTAATTTTCAGTGCCTGAATCGATTTTAACAAACCCGAATGCCGAATATGTCCCAGATCGCGATCATTACCCTCCACAGCCCACACAATTTTGGCGCAATGCTCCAGGCATATGCATTGCAAACCGCCATCGCCTCTTTGGGCCATAACGCGGAAATCCTCGACTACGGCTCGCATCCACAAGCTCCCGAAATTTTCAACCGCTCCGACCTGAAAGCGCTTCCCCACGCCTTCCTTTGCTTCGTTCACAGGAAGGCGCGCTATAAAAGATTTGAGCGTTTCGCCGCATTCGCCGACCAGCACATGAAGCTCACCCGGCATTACACGGATAGGAACAGCCTGCGTGAACACCCACCCCAACATGATGTTCTTGTTTGCGGCAGCGACCAGATTTGGAACCCTACCCATCACGATTTTCAACCCGAGTTTTTCCTTCACTTTGGGCAGGATACAGCTCGCCGCATCGCCTATGCTCCCAGCTTCGGCGTCGCGGAAATTCCCGGGGACAAACAACAACCTCTCGCCAGAGTTACCCGAAGCATCGGCCACCTCTCTTGCCGGGAAACTTCCGGCGTGAAAGTCCTGGAAAATATCACCGGTCGCCATGTCACCCATGTTTGTGACCCGACTCTTTTGCTGACCGCCGAAACCTGGCTTTCGATTGCAAAGGCTCCTCAGGACCTACCGGGAAAATATATCTTGGTTTATGCATTGGAAAACTCACCGGCATTGCGGGAAGCAGTCGCGAAAATCACAATCACCCTCTCCTTGCCCGTCGTCTGCATCCAAGTCAATGTCCGCAATCCGGATTTCCCCTGCACTCGAGTGATCCGCGATGCCGGGCCACGCGAATTCCTCGGACTTGTCGCCAATGCCAGTTATATCATCACCAACTCATTCCACGGGTGCGTATTTTCAATTCTCTTTCAAAAGCAATTCTTCTCCCCCCTTCATGGCAAGCTCAACGAACGAATGAGGGATTTCTTTTCCTTCACCGGGCTTACCGACTGCCAGGACCTTGCGGTAACCTTGAAATCCCTGCCCCGGCAGATCGACTACGAAGCCGTCCATTCCATCCTCAATGGGCTCATCACAAACTCCAAGGAATACTTGAAGAACGCGATAGAGGATGACGCGAAAGCCGCCTGATTTTCCGAACTGGCACGATATCTCCGCCACCTATTTCATGCAGGGCGATTCATATACATTTCCCGATAATGCAAGCGGCGGCAACGGTGGCCCGATCCCCGACCTCAGCTGCGGCCTTTTCCTGAGTAGATGCCTTCACCACCTCAATTCCGAACTAGCCTCCCGGAACGTAACGTCCAACGTCGAAATTCACGTCGCCGGTGGCGCGACCCAGCCTATCTTCAATCCACCGAAACAGAAAACCGCGCTCATCGTCCTTGCCGACGAACGGGAACTTTTCAATGCCTACCCACTGCCCCAGGAATACATCGTATTCAAATCCTATTCGGAAAAACACACGGCGGATTCCCGCGAACATCCCTTTCCCGTCGGCTACTTCGATGCGGCAGGCTCTGCGGAACCGGTCCCGTTCTCGGAACGTTCCGTCAACGTCTTCTTTTCCGGTTTTCTGAATCGGAACCGCGTGGACATCTACAAACAGTTCCGGCGTATCCCATGGCTTCCAACAAAAAACCTCGTTAACCAACACGCCAAGGAAATCGCCCGCAGACTTGTGGACAAACTATGCCCGGAGCGGACTTTCCACCACGCCTTTCCAGACAGCCGCATCTCCTTCACCGAGGGATTTGCAAAAGGCCTGAACCCTGCTGAATACGGAGCACTCTTGGCAAACACCAGGATCGCGATATGCCCGCCTGGCTTCGTCAGCCATGAAACCATCCGTCATTGGGAAGCGATGAAACACGGCTGCGTGATCATATCCGCACCCTTGCCGCCAAGCCGTTTTTATCGCGGCGCACCGCTCATTGAATTGCGCGATTGGTCAAAACTCAAAAGCGTCATTCAGGAATTGCTGAATGATCCCGCCGAACTACTTCTACGCCACGAATCAACGCTCCGTTGGTGGCAGGACATGTGTTCTGAGAAAGCCGTGGCGCTATACATGGCAAACATCCTCTGCCAAGCGCCAAGCCCTCAGCGCTGACATTCTTCGTCCACAACTTTACGGAAACTGCCAACGGCGACCACCGCACCCATGCTGTTCAACTCCTGGGAATTTTTAATCCTGCTCGCCGCCACCTTCGCGCTTTATTACGCGCCATGTTCACGTGGACGCCATGGTAAGGCTTGGCAGATCACCGTCGCATTGGTTGCCAGCGTGGTCTTCTATGGTTGGGAAGACCCGCG
>JACMMB010000292.1 GCA_014379305.1 Akkermansiaceae bacterium | reverse complement strand
TGGTGGGATGGGTGGTGATGGTGGGGATGGTTTTAGCGGGGATAGGGGTGATGACGGGTTTGCTGGATCGGCAGCGGATGGGGTTCCATGTGTTGACGGTGCTGGGGGTGACGGTGGGGCTGCAGCTTTTGATTTTGACGGGTGGGGGGCTGGCGTGGCTGGTGAGGGGGAGGTTTTCGCGGGGGCTGGGGTTTGTGCCGGAATGTCTGGGGTGGCTGGCGGGCAAGTTGGGGAAGGCGGGTGGCGGCGGGCGTCTGGAATGGTGGCGGAATGTGCGCGCGGACGGGGGCCGGGCCTGGGCGGCGCTGGGGTGGAATTTATTGCGGCTGTCGCAGGCCGGGGCGGTGATGTTTTCGGCGGGCCTGATGGCGGGTTTGCTGGGATGTTTGTGGTTTATGGAGGTAGGCTTTTTCTGGGAATCGACGACGCCGGAGTGGATGGCGAAACGGATTGACGAGGTGTGCGGATTTCTCAGCGCGCCGTGGAGTTGGGTGCTGCCGGGCTGGCGGCCGGATGCCGGGACGATTGCGGGGACGCGCTGGGGGGCGGTGCCGCGGGCGGGGATTTTCGCAAACGCGGCGGGCTGGTATCGCTTTTTGTTCGCGGCGATTTTTTTCTGGGCCCTGCTGCCGCGGCTGGCGTTGTGGGGGTTCGCGCTGTGGCGGGAGCGGCGGGCGCTGGGCGGCATGGATTTCCAGGCGAAGCGGCATGGTAAATTGTGGCGGGAGCTGATGGGGACGCGGCGGCGGGATGTGGGCGCGGCGGCGCTGGACGGGGTGCTGGTGCTGGATGTGGGAGGGACGGGTCTGCGGCGGGATGATTTGCGGGGCTTTCTACTGCGGCGGCTGCGGGTGAATCCGGGGGAGTGGTTTACGGTGGGGGTGTGGGACGGGAAGGGGGAGGCGGCGGCGGAGCGATCGATAGGCAATGCGCCGGCGGGGGTGGTGCTGCTGGCGGAGGGCTGGGCGCTATCGCCGCCGCGGATGACGGCGCTGCATCGGCAGATCAGGGGCCTGGCGGGGGCGGAGGTGATGATTTATTTCCTAGTGGTGAACGCGGGTGATGATGGCGGGCCGATGGGGGTCAAGGCGGAGGAGCAGGGGATTTGGCGGGATTTCGTGGATGGCCTGAGGGATGCGGCGGCGGAGGTTTTTTTCTATGAAGAGGAGGAGGCAGCATGAGTGACGGCGTCCCGGAATTCGCGGTGGTGGGGAGGGTGAATATGGGGAAATCCGCGGTGATCGCGACCTTGCTGGAGATCGATGACAACGAGGTGCTGCGGGTGAGCCCGATGCCGGGGGAGACGACGCGCTGCCAGACGCATCGGGTGGTTTTCGGCAACAAGGAGTTCGTGCGTTTCATCGATACGCCGGGTTTTTCGAGGCCGGTGGAGGCGATGCGGGCGATCCGGCTGCTCCATGGCGAGGGGACGCCGGGGCGGGATGCGTTGCGACGGTTTGTGGCGGCGGAAGGGGATGGGTTCACGGATGAGAAGCGTTTGCTGGAACCGCTGCTGGCCGGGGCGGGGGTGCTGTATGTGGTGGATCCGGGGAAGCCGCTGCGGGATGATTTCCTGGCGGAGATGGAGATTCTGCGGTGGACCGGGCGGCCGAGACTGGCACTGATGAATCTGCGGGAGGATGCGGGCGGGGAGAGCGAGGAGCTGTGGCGGGAGAAGCTGGGAAGCGCGTTCAATCTGGTAAGGACCTTTGACGCGCACCGGGCGAAGTATGCGCAGCGACTGATGCTGATGAAGGCCTTGCTGGAGATCGAGGAGGGCCACCGGCCGCTGCTGGAGGAGACGATTTCACGGATCGAGGAGGAATGGGATGCGCGTCGCAATGAAGCGGCGGAGGTGGTGCGGGAGTTTCTCGCCGAGGCGCTGGAGCTGAGGGTGCGGGCGAGGATCGAGGAGCGCGAGGAAACGATGCCGACCCGGCGGAAGCAAAAGGAGGACGATCTGAAGGCGGGGTATTTCGAGCAGTTGAAGAAGCTGGAGCGGCGGTGTTTCGCGGCGATGCTGGAGATTTACCGGCATCATTTGCTGAAGGTGGAAACCCGTGAGGATGCGTTTGAGGATATCGATTTGGAAAGTGAGGAGGTGTGGATGAAGTGGGGCTTGAAACGGGGACAACTGGCGATCTTCGCGGGCGTGACGGGGGCGGCGGGGGGAGCGATTGTGGATGTCTCGACGGGCGGACTGACCCATGGCCTGGGGACGCTGCTCGGCGGTTTGGGCGCGGCTTCGGCGGCGTGGTTCAAGGGCGGAATGTTGCCGGACTTGAAGGTGGACCTGCGGGACGGGGTCAGGTTTTCGACCGGGGAGACGAAGGAATTGGTGATCGGTCCGCCGGGCAATCTGAATTTTCCGTGGATTCTGCTGGACGGGGTTTTGGTGAGGTATGGCCGGATTCTGGAGCGGGCGCACGGGCGTCGCGATGTGGAGCTGCTGACGGCGGTCAATGAGGAGGGCTATACGAAACATTTCCCGCCGGAGCGCCGGAAGCTGTTGGGGAGATGGTTTGGCGATTGCGCGAAAGGCAGTCGGCCGGTGGGCAGGGATGTGGAGGTGGAGGTGCTGTGGGCGCTGGAAGAGGCTCTGCGTGAAGTGGATAGCCGGAAGTGAGTTCGCGGATTAGTTTTCACACAATGGCTTTTCGGGTGTTGCCATCGCGTGCGGGAACGATTTGACTTCCGCCCGTTCCAACTTTCCGCCTGTGAAATCCCACGAATTATTTACCGCTATTGATCCCGCCACTGTGAATGAAATCCTTGATTGGTTTCGCACGAATGACCGGAATGTGTATAAGTCCGCCATCGCGACCCTCGCCGCCAAGCGCAAGCTGAGGCCGGTTTACGTGCAGAAAAAATCCCTCGTCGAGCAATACGCCTGGATCCACAAAACCCTTCAGATCAAGGCTTGCGATGCGATTGGAGAACAGATTCTGCAGGCCTTTCTGATGTCCGGCCAACAA
Organism: Akkermansiaceae bacterium; assembly: GCA_014379305.1. GTDB lineage: Bacteria > Verrucomicrobiota > Verrucomicrobiia > Verrucomicrobiales > Akkermansiaceae > Luteolibacter. Next base: position 6,082 of record JACMMB010000292.1, on the reverse strand, counting down.
TCGATGCTGGGAATGTTCTGCGATGGCATGGGCATCGCCCACGATGGGAAGGGCTCGGTGGTGGGGAATCTGCCCAAAGGTTTGGACAAGGAGCGGCTGGACGCAACGGTTGACCGCCTGGTGGACATTTTCGATCCGAAGATTTTCACGCTCTACCTGCACTGCTTCAACATGCAAGTGCCCGGGGGGTATGCGACGCTGACCGAGAAGATCGAAGCGGACGAGCGGCTCGTGCTGGCGTAGGAGTTTTACAGGAATGCCCAAAGTTTATCTAAAGACCTACGGCTGCCAGATGAATGAGCGCGATACCGAGCAGGTCGCGCGGATGTTCACCCAGGGCGGCTATACGCTTACCGCGACGGAGAAGGATGCGGATGCGATCCTGATCAATACCTGCTCGGTGAGGGATCAGGCGGAGCAGAAGGCGCTGGGTAAAATGGGGATCATGGGCGCGCAGCGGCAGACGCGCCCGCATGTGGTTTTCGGGTTCATGGGCTGCATGGCCCAATCGCGCGGAGAAGAGCTTTTCCAGCGGATTCCCCATCTGGATGTGGTGGTGGGGACGCAGAAATATCACAAGGTTTTCGAGTATGTGGATGGGATTTTGCAAAAGCGGATGGAGCACCGGATGGATGATCCCGCGCTGTCGATGCAGGGCCAGTCGGTGTGCGATACCGCTGAGGAGGAGGATTCCCAGAACACCATCCGGGATCATTTGCCGAAGGCGCGCAATGCATCGGCATTCGTTTCGATCATGCAGGGCTGCAATATGCGCTGCTCGTTTTGCATCGTCCCGGATACGCGGGGGAAAGAGCGGGGCAGGCCGATTGCCGATATTGTGCGGGAGGTGGAATTTCTCGCGGGTCAGGGGGTCTGCGAAGTGACCTTGCTGGGGCAGATTGTGAATCTTTATGGCCGGACCGAGTTTCCGAAAGTGGATGGGAAATCGCCTTTCGTGCAGCTTCTGGAGGCCGTGCATGAAGTGGCTGGGATCGAGCGGATTCGGTTTACCTCGCCGCATCCGATCGGGTATCGGGACGATCTGGTCGCGGCGTTCACCTACCTGCCAAAACTGTGCTCGCACATTCATTTTCCAATGCAGAGCGGATCGGACCGGATTCTTAAAGCGATGCGGCGGCCTTATAAGAATGCGAAGTTCATCGAGATCTGCGGGAAGATGAAAACCGCGCGGCCCGATCTGGCGATCACGACGGATATCATCGTGGGATTTCCGGGTGAGACCGAGGAGGATTTTCTTGCTACGATAGATACCGTAGAACGGCTGCGGTTTGATAACGCCTTCGTTTTCCGATATTCGAAAAGAAAGGACACCCCGGCGGCGGAAATGGAGAGCCAGCTTCCCGAAAGCGTCAAGGAGGAGCGGAACCAGCGGCTGCTGGAGGTGGTGAACCGCCTGGCGATTGAGAAGAACGCGGCGATTGTGGGGACGAGGCAGATGGTGTTGTGCGAGGGTCAGTCAAAAAACAACTCCGCGCGGCTCACAGGGCGAACGCCACAGAATAAGATCGTGATTTTCGATGGCGATGCGGACCGGCTTACCGGTGAAATCCTTGAGATCGACGTGGAGTATTCGACGGGATTCACCACCTACGGAACTCCCTGCCTGGTGGGGGTTTGAGAGGCGGACTGATTTATACTACAGGCTGCGGGTGGAGATTTCCTGCAATAGCTCCGCGGTGAATTCCCCGGCAGGTTTGGTTTCAAGAGTTTCGCTGTCCCGCTTGCGGACGGAAACGGTGCCTTCCTCGACTTCTTTCGCGCCCAGGACGATCATGTAAGGAATGCGTTCGAGGCGGGCATTGCGGATTTTCGCGCCGACTTTTTCCGAGCTGCGGTCAACTGTGACACGGATGCCGAGATCGGCCAATTCCGTGGCGTAGGCGTTTGCCTCGTCCAAGGTTTTCTCTGAAATGGGCAGGATGCGCAGTTGCTCGGGAGCGAGCCAGGTAGGGAATTTCCCTTCAAAATGCTCGATGAGAAGGCCGGTGAATCTTTCAAGCGAACCAAATGGCGCGCGGTGGATCATGACCGGGACATGTGCCTGGTTATCGGCTCCGATGTAGGAGAGCTTGAAGCGGACGGGTAGATTGTAATCGACCTGGACAGTGCCGAGCTGCCATTCACGGCCGATGACATCCCTGACGACGAAGTCGATTTTCGGGCCGTAGAACGCGGCTTCGCCGGGTTCCTCCGAATAATTCACGCCGAGATGGATCACCGCGTGGCGGAGTGCGGCTTCCGCTTTATCCCAGTTTTCCGGAGAGCCGACATATTTATCGGACTCGGGATCGCGGAGTGAAAGCCGGACGCGGTAATCGCTCATGCCGAGGGTTGAGAGGACTTTTTTGACCAGATCAAGGCAGCCTTCCACTTCGCCAGCGACTTGGTCTGGAGTGCAGAAAATGTGCGCGTCGTCCTGAGTGAAACCGCGAACGCGGGTCATGCCGCCGAGCTCGCCGGATTGCTCCCAGCGATAGACGGTCCCGAACTCGGCGAGTCTGACAGGGAGATCGCGGTAGGAGTGAGGATCACTGTCATAGATCTTGATGTGATGGGGACAGTTCATCGGCTTGAGCAGATAGCCTTCATAGGTGCCCTGTTCGAGGCCGTTGAGAAGCGTGGCGCAGGTGGCGTCCTCATCGGCAAGTTTCTCCAAGGTGTCGCGCTCGGGAATGGCGGGAAACTGGCTGTCCTGATAATAAGGGAAATGGCCCGAGGTGCGGTAGAGATCCAGCTTGCCAATGTGAGGAGTGAAAACCTGGGAGTAGCCCTGTTTGTCGAGCTCCCGGGTAATGAATTCCTGCAAAGCGCGGCGAACCAAGGCGCCCTTTGGTTTCCATAATACGAGACCTTGGCCGACTGCTTCGTCGATATGGAAAAGCCCGAGTTCACGGCCAAGGCGGCGGTGATCGCGTTTCTTTGCCTCTTCAAGGCGGCTGAGGTGATCTTCGAGCAGCTCCTTGTTTTCAAAAGCGGTGCCGTAGAGACGTTGCAGCTGGCCTTTTGACTCGTCACCCAGGTAAAAGGAGGACGAGACGGACATGATTTTCACGTTCTTGCACTTGGCGGTGTAGCCGACATGGGGACCGGCACAGAGGTCGATGAAATCGCCGTTCTGATAGCAGGAAATTTCCTCGCCTTCGGGAATCCTGTCGATGAGGTCGAGTTTGAAACGGGAGGGATTGCCCGGGCGCTCGGAGAGCCCGCCGAGGCGTCCGGATTCGGCCATGGCCCTGGCTTCGTCGCGGGAGATGGCTTTCCGGTCGAAGCGTTGGTTTTCCTTGGCGATTTTTTTCATCTCCAGCTCGATTTTCTCGAAATCATCGGGAGTGATGCGGTGTTTCATTTCGAAGTCGTAGTAGAAACCGCTTTCGATCGGAGGGCCGTAGGCAAACTGGGCGTCCGGCCAAATTCTTAGAATCGCAGTCGCCATCACGTGCGCTGCTGAGTGCCGAACGCGCTCGAGGTCGGTCATCTGATGGCGTTCTTCCAAGGTTTTGCGGTCGGACATGGTGAAGAGGGTTGAAGCAGGCTTGGGTCGCGAAGTCAAATGCTTGGGAGTGAACAGTAAAGTGGCCAGGAGAAGCAGGCTTGGCGGTTTCGGGAGCGCCGATTACAATAATCCTGGTTTTTTCATGCCGATAAAATAGCGATAAAAGCTCGCCTAGACATTCGCTGCAAGCGATCTAGGTTTTTCCCGCCCGTTAAAAGTGCTTCGGGAAACGCTTATCATGTCTGAATCAGAAAATAATACTCCGCCGCCAACCAACTCCAACCGCCCATCCGGTGAAAATAGCGGATTCAACTGGAGGGTTCTTGCCCTATTCAGTTTGGCTATCGTGATTCTGGGCGTGGCGTTTTTCGGACCGCAGATGAATCCGACTGCCGCCTCGCTGACTTATTCGGAATTCCGCAAGGCTCTGGATCAGGAAAGGGTCATTCTGGATAATCCCAAACAACCGCTGAAAGTAATCACGAGCGACAGTGCCTACGATGCCGTTATTTCCGGATATATAAAGCCACCTCTTGCCAAACCAGACAGCCCGGACATCAAACGGGCGGATTTCCGTGTGTTGGTAAACCTTGCCTTGCAGGGCGATGAAATCCGCGAGCTGCTTGGCGACAATATTCGCATGGAACAGATTTCCGATGCGTCCGAGGCACCCATCAAAGGTGATGTCGAGACTCTTTTACTGGCCCAATTTCGCAAATCCCTGGCTCTGGATGAGGTCAAGACAGGGGATTTGGTGAATCCGTTGCGTGTCCTTACCAAAGAAGGAAATAGCGATGAAGCAATGATCGTGGGTACGCGCGAGGTGATCACAAACAGGACCGAGCCTAAAACACCGGATGGCAAAACCGTCGCCCCAGCTCCTTTCGAGGTCAGTGTTTCAACCAATATTTTAGGTGAGGAACTGCGCCAGTTGCTCGAAACCAAGGCGAAGTATTCCCGTCAGTCAGACTATCTCAGCAAGGCGCTTTTCACTTTCCTGCCTTTCCTGCTCATCATCATGTTGTTGTTCTTTCTGTTCCGCCAACAGATGAAATCCGCCGGGCGTGGCGCCATGTCTTTCGGGAAATCAAAAGCGCGATTGCTGACGATGGATCGCAATAAAGTGACTTTCAAAGACGTCGCGGGAATCCAGGAAGCGAAGGAAGAGCTTTTCGAGATCGTCGATTTCCTCAGGGATCCGCGGAAATTCCAGAAACTTGGTGGTTCGATTCCCAAAGGCGTTCTCATGGTCGGCTCTCCGGGTACTGGGAAAACCCTTCTGGCCCGTGCGATTGCAGGAGAAGCGGATGTGCCATTCTTCTCGATCTCCGGTTCTGATTTCGTGGAAATGTTTGTCGGTGTCGGTGCATCGCGTGTCCGGGACATGTTCGAGCAGGGCAAGAAACATGCCCCTTGTTTGATTTTCATCGATGAAATCGATGCGGTGGGTCGTCATCGCGGACACGGCATGGGAGGTGGCCACGACGAACGCGAGCAAACTTTAAATCAGCTCCTCGTGGAAATGGACGGCTTTGATACCCAGGAAGGGGTGATCATCATCGCCGCCACCAACAGGCCCGACGTGCTCGATCCTGCCCTGCTGCGGCCCGGCCGATTCGACCGCCAGGTCACCGTTTCCCTGCCCGACGTGAATGGTCGCGAGGAAATTCTCCGGGTACATGTGAGGAAAATCAAACTCGCGGCAAATGTGGATCTCACCGTCATCGCGCGCGGCACTCCTGGTTTCTCCGGTGCCGAGCTGGCAAACCTGGTAAATGAGTCCGCCCTGCTCGCGGCCCGCAAGGGACTCACTGCGGTGACTCTCGCGGAAATGGAAGAGGCTCGTGACAAGGTCCGTTGGGGACGTGAGCGCCGCTCCCTCGCCATGTCCGATAAGGAAAAGATCGGCACCGCTTGGCACGAGGCCGGGCATGCCTACCTCAATATGGTTCTGCCGCACACTCATCCGCTCCACAAGGTAACCATCATTCCGCGGGGTCCGTTTCTTGGTGCGACGATGTTTTTGCCTGATGGCGACAAATATTCCACGCAGAAGAAGGAAGCCGTTGCCAATCTCATCGTGACAATGGGAGGACGGATTGCCGAAGGCTTTCACTCGGACGATGTTTCCAACGGCGCTTCCGGAGATATCCGCCAGGCAACTTCGCTCGCCCGTCACATGGTGTGTGAATGGGGGATGTCGGATGAGCTTGGCATGGTCGAATATGGGGAAGGTGACACGCCCGTTTTCCTAGCCAGGGATATGGGCAAAAGCCGGAATTACTCTGAGGAAACCGCCCGGATTATCGATGGCGAAATCAAGAGTTTCATTGATAAAGCCTTTGAAGAAGCCACCCGGATTCTAAATGAAAATCGCGACACCGTTGAAAAAATCGCGCTCGCGCTCTTGGAATATGAGACCCTGGATGCCGTGCACCTGCGGGATATCATCGATCACGGCTCCATGCGCAATCCTCCGAGCGCGCCAAAGCCTCCTCCGATTCCTGACGAGCTTCGCAAGAAGCCAGCTCCGAAAAAAGCCGAGGATGATCGCCCGGAAGATGACGG
>JACMMB010000291.1 GCA_014379305.1 Akkermansiaceae bacterium | reverse complement strand
GCCCCTACGCAAAGTATTTCCTGCTCACGCTTTCGGAAATCAGTCTGTTCTGGGCGATTCTGAATCTGCTGCCTATTCTGCCACTCGATGGCGGTCGGCTGCTTGAAACGATTCTCGGTCCCGGGAATATCAATGTCACGCTGTGGATTTCGATCATTGTTGCCGTCGGGGTCGGTATTTGTGCATTTGCCGCGACCGGGCAACCCATTCTTCCCATTTTCCTCGGGATGTTCGCTTACCAGGCTTTTCAAGCTCTGAAGCAGGATTAAACTACCCCCGGAGCAGCCTGACCGCAGCGAGAAAGGAAAAGCCCACAACCATCCATTCGAAGACCGCCTGGGGGACCCGGCCAATCATCCACTTGCCGAAAATGATCCCGATGAAAACCGCGGGAAGCAGCTTTGCATTTTCCCAAAGACTTGCCTCGGTAATGAGTGCCAGCCGGGCATTGAGCGGGACCTTGATGAGATTGATCAGGAGAAAAAAGCGGGCGCTGATGCCGATCATTTCCATTTTAGGAATTCGGCGGGTCAGGAGATAAAGCTGGATCACGGGGCCGGCTGCGTTCGCCAGCATGGTGGAAAAACCTCCCAGGATTCCCGCGCTCAAACCGAATCCGTGCGAGTCGGCGAGTTCCTTGAATCGTTGCGGCTTCAGGGTCCGGAAAGCTTGCAACAGCACCATCAAAAGCACGCAGCCGCCAATCAACCGGCGCGCCACATGATCATTGATTTCCCCCAGAAGCCACCATCCCGCCAAGAGTCCTGCCAGTGCGGCGGGTAGAAGTTTCCACACCGGTTTCCATGATCCGTGCTTCAGAAAAGCCGGATAAGCCATCAGATCGGCCGCGATCAAGAGCGGCAATGCCAGTCCCACGGACGGTTTCGCTCCGTAAACATCCGCAAGCAACACCACCGAAACCATCGAGATCCCGGTAAATCCCGCCTTCGCCAGACCAATACAGATTGCCGCGAGAACAGCGATCAGCAGCATCTTCGGGTCGTCCAGCATCCGCCGAACGCTGCTTTGCTTCGACGGCCAATGCCAGCGAACTCTTGTCGCGGCGCCGTGCTATTTCCTTCCCATTCGTTTTGTTTCGCGTTCATTCGAGGCAGGTTTCCTTAAAATGCTCCGACTCCTCCGCCACACCCTGCGTTTCCCTTTAATGAGCGGGCTGTCGCTCTTGATGGCAGTTGCCTGCACCTCGCTGGTGTTGGTGCTTCCGGGGGTCACGATGCGCTTTATCGATGTCGTCATCGGTCAAAAAAGACCCGACCTGATTCTCTCCACTGCCGCGATCGGAGCCGGTGCGATTCTCGCCCGCCAGATCCTTTTCGCCCTCCGAACCTACCTGAATAACATCCTCGAGCTGAAGCTGACCCACATCATCCGCGTGGAGCTTTACAACAAGCTGCAGCGGCTGCCGATCAAGTGGTTCGACTTGAATTCCTCAGGCGAAATCATGTCGCGCGTCGCCGATGACGTGCCGACCATGGATCGCGTGATCATCGAGGGGATCGATCAGGCGCTTGCCGCCATTCTGCAGTTTCTGATTGTCATCGGATATCTGCTTTACCTGTCGTGGGAGCTGACCTTGGTCACTCTCATCCCGCTACCGTTCATCGGCGTCATTACCACCTGGTGGTCGAAAAGGGCGGAACCGAAATGGCGTGCCTCATCGGAAGCCTCCTCCGCGCTTAACGCCATCCTGCACGATAATCTTGCCGGAATCCGCCAGATCAAAGCCTACACCGTCGAGCCGCAGGCCCTCTCTGATTTTGACCAAGCTTCGCAAAACCTCGGCAGCAAACACATGGATGTCATGCGCGGCCAAGCCATCGTCTGGCCTGCCGTATCCTTTATCGCGGAGGCCGGGATCATCCTGATGGTGGCCTTCGGCGCTTATTGGACGCTCAACGAAAAGCTTTCGCCCGGGGTGGTCATCGCCTTCCTCGTCGCGTGGGGATTTCTGTTTGATCCCATTTCACGAATCAATCCACTGGCGCAAACGTTCACCCGCGGAATGGTTTCCGCGAAACGGGTTTTCAGCATCATCGATACAGCCGAGGAAAGCCATTTGACCGAAGGCAGGCGCCCTGAATCGTTCATGGGCCACATCGAATTTCAGGATGTTTCCTTTTCCTACACCAAGGATGCGGTGGCGTTGAGCTCGATCAGTCTCAGCGCGCTTCCGGGCCAGACGATTGCCCTTGTCGGCGCAACCGGATCGGGAAAATCCACCATACTCAATCTGCTCTCCCGTTTTTACGAGCCAAGCGGCGGACGGATCCTGTTAGACGGCAATCCCATCTCCGAACTCTCAAAAGAATGGCTGCGGGACAACACCGGTTTCGTCACCCAGGAGCCCTTTCTTTTCAATACCACCATCCGGGAAAACCTGCTCCTCGCCCGGGACGGGGCAAGCGACGAAGAGTTGTGGGCCGCCCTAGAGGCCGCCAACGCCGCCAGCTTCATCCGCACTCTGCCCGAACAACTCGATGCCCGGGCCGGCGAGCGCGGCATTCGTTTTTCCGGCGGTGAAAAGCAACGTCTCGCGATTGCCCGCGCCCTGCTCAAAAATCCTCCTTTACTGCTGTTGGACGAAGCCACCTCGGCGCTGGACAACACCACGGAAAAACTCGTTCAGGAAGCCCTCGAACATCTCCGTGCGAACCGCACTTCATTCGTGATCGCCCATCGTCTGAGCACGATCCGCAACGCGGATCTGATCTGCGTTTTGGACCATGGACAACTCGTCGAACAAGGCACCCACAATGAGTTGTTGGGAAAAAACGGTCACTACACCCGCCTCCAGCAACAGGCCGGGACAAGGGAAAACCATGGCCTGCGGCCCTGAGCCCTGACTTTCCACAATTCCATTCTAGACCCAACCCCGGTCATGCGGTAGTCTGTGTATTAACCGATTCACGTTTATGGAAACCCTGCTCAAACTTTCTGATTCATCTTCCCCCAGCACGCTCATGGAAGTCCTGGATTCGCTGCGCAAAGAACACTTTGAACCCCGCTTGGAAACGAAAGCATGGGGCGACTGGATCTACCTGGAAGGGTATAACTCGGTCATCAGCATCGAATCGAACCGCGGTCTAAGCTCAGCCGCCACTGTCGAACATGCGGAAGGCGAAGAGGAAGGTGAAATCGTCCAATGCATCTACCGCGCTTTCGGACGGCTGGGTTGGCATGGGATTGATGACGATGGGGAGTTCCCACTGTCCCTGTGATAAAAAGCGTTGGCTTTTTTCCATGCTGTTTACACGCGCGGTTTGCAGTCTTGCAAGGACAGCCGCCATCATAATACTGCCCGCGAGCCATTATGAGATTTCGTCAGTTTTTCGCCCCGCTGTTGGCCTTTCTCGCAATCCTTGCCAGTGCGGCAGCGCACCAGGTGGATTCGGTTGAACTCGAATTTTTGCGCACGCGGGAGAAGTGGAAACTGACGGGCCTGCTCGACATCGCCTACATGCTGCCGGAGTCGCGAGGAGTGGATGACGCCCCGCCGCTATTCCGGAAAGATGTGATGAAGGCTCCGCCGGCCGAGCTTGCTCGCATCCGCAAAGAGGCGGAGGCAACCATGCGCAAACTGCTGAAGCTTGAATTCAACGGTCGGGAAATCGCGTGGAAAATCGTGTTTCCAGACTTTGAAAAGGACACTCTGGTTTTGCCCGAAGAGACCGGCGGCTGGGCCTTGATGAACTGCGATATCACTGCGGATGTAAAGCCGGGCCCGGGCGAACTGGCGGTTTCATGGAAAGATGATGAGGAGTCCGAACTGATCGTGATTATCGAGGAACCTGGTGCCGGGGATATCGGCTTGCTGAGCGTTTCCTCAGGCACATCCGCAGTTTTGCTGGAAGTGGAGGCACCGGATGAAGTTGAGAAAACTACTGTTAAATCGGGCACTCCCGGCAAGGCGAGGCAGGCGGAAAGCTGGATCATATCGGGCTACCGCCATGTCATCCCTTTAGGGCTTGATCACCTGCTTTTCATCCTTGGACTGTTCCTGCTCGCACCGCGTTGGAAGCCGCTATTGGGGCAATCGCTGCTCTTCACCTGCGCGCATTCGATCACTTTGGCGCTTGCGGTTTTCGGCATCATATCGTTGCCATCGAAACTCGTGGAAATTCTCATCGCGGCGAGCATTGCCTGGATCGGGATTGAGAATCTGATCACGCAAAGGCTCAAACCTTCCAGATTGTTCATTGTCTTCGGCTTCGGCCTGCTTCATGGGCTCGGCTTCGCCAGCGTTCTCGGCGAAAAACTTGATGGCATCACCGGCAGCCAGCTCGCCCTGCCATTGGTCGGCTTCAATGTCGGCGTTGAGCTGGCACAGATCACCGTCCTCATTTGCGCCTTCCTCATTCTCTGGCCACTGAGAAAATGGACGACGAAAGTCCAGCTTGTCGGCTCGATTTTCGTCGCGGCAGCCGGTCTGTTCTGGATGGTCGAAAGGATTATTTCCTGATAATGTTTGATCCCAGCTGCGGGTTAAAAAGGCAAAGATTGATTACACTAAAATTGAAAAGAGCGCCCCGGTGATGGAGCGCCCTTTCCATTGATCGGATCGGCAATCGTTGTGATTGCCGGAGTTTGCTTACGGCACTTCGTTGTAAAGCGCGGTGACCGCGCTCGTTGACAGGGCGGTGTTTAGATGCGGGCTTCGTCGAGCATGCCTTTGAGGTAACGGGCCTGGCCGTCATCCCGACCGAGCGTCAGCACGCCGGTGTCGGCATTGATGGCGCCGGTCTGGGCCTTGTTCGCGCCGACCTGCGCCCCGTCGATGAAGAGTTTCATGTTCGCTCCGTCATAGGTCGCGGCATAATGGTGCCACTGGGTGATGTCGATGGTCGGGGTGAAGCTCAGGGTCTTCCAGGCCCCGGCGATGTAGAGCTGGAACTGCACGCTCTTGGTGGTGGAGTTGACCGGACCGAGGATGTAGGCGTTGCGTTTCGACAGGAAGGTCTGCGAGGTGTTCCAGACCGTGCGCGTGGGATCACTCTTGGCCCACACCGCCAGCGTGATGGCCGCGGTCGGGTTGATGTCCACGGCGCTGGCCACCTGCAGATACTGGTTGGTGCCGTTGAACTGCAGCGCATTGCCGCTCCTGCCGACAATCCGCGTGGGGGCGTTGAGCAGGGAAGCGTTCTGCGCGGTGCCGGGGGCGGTGTCGTTGGCGATGGTGCCGCTGGCTTCCTCGAAACGCCACAGGGCTTTGAGGCTGGCAGGCAGGGCATTGACCGTCACATCGATATTCGGGGTGAAGTCACCGAACCACATCACGCCCTCATGCACCATGCGCCACTGGAACGCAGTGGTTCCGGGCGTCGCCGGAGCGGTAACGTTGTAGGTATAGGTATGCTGCTGCCCGGGAGCCACGTTCGCGTTCGTGAAGACGCGGTTTATCACTGTCCAGTTGGTGTTGTCATGG
>JACMMB010000290.1 GCA_014379305.1 Akkermansiaceae bacterium | reverse complement strand
CTGCGGAGGATGGGATGGATTGGTTTTGTTCGCGGTTGTAGGTGATCATCTATACCAAGGTTATTTGTTCGGCTTGCTACGAGCTATGTTTTTCCTGATAAGTTCGGATGTGAATTCGAGGTTCGCCTATCTCCCGAAAGGCCAGAACACCCCCAGCATTTTCCCAAGGCAACCGGGTGGTTTGGAGTTTTCCGTTTCGAGGATCTGGGCATAGCGAATGAGGCCGATGGCGGTGGCGAATTGCGGGTCTCTGAACGAGGGATGATTGGTATCGATCGAATCGGATGGCTCGGGGCGGTAGATATCGCGGCCGAATACATCGAATGCGAGTTCTGAAAACCCGTTCATGAGGCTGGTGCCACCGGTGAGGAAAACGCCTGAGCCGATGGCTTCGACAGCGCCTTTGGGCAGGCGGGCGCGGACGAGCTTCAAGGTTTCTTCCAGGCGCTGGCGGATGACCTCGTTGAGGATGGCTCGTTTGACTTCCACATCGGCAAAGCCTTTTTCATCCGAGAGCTTGGCCACTCCTACGGAAAGCGATGGCTCGCTGGAGGCATTTCCCTCCAGGACTTTCAGTTTTTCCGCTTTGGAAAATGGCAGGCCGGTAACCAGATGGATGTCATTGGTGACATGGTCGCCGCCGACAGGAATGCACCCGGAGGCGGCGATGGCGCCGTCAAGATAAAGGGCGTAGTCCGTCGTGCCTCCGCCGATGTCAATGAGCAGTGCGCCGCGCTGCCTTTGTTCACGGTCAAGGGCCATCTGCGCGGTGGCGACCGGGGCGAAGACGATGTCATCCACTTCAAGCGGACATTCGCGGACGAGTTTGATGGAGTTCTGGATGCGATTGCCTATGCCGTGGATGATATGGAAGTCAGCCTCGACGGTCTTGGCAAAAAGGCCGATTGGCGAAGCGGATTGCTCGAGCCCATCGACCCGGTAATTGCGGATGATGGTATGCAGGCAAACATGATCCTGGGGATAGGGAACGTCGCGGGCGATGCTGCAAGCTTCTTCAAGATGCTCGGGAAGGATGTTTTGCTGGTTGTCGGGGAGGCGGAAAGTGCCGCGGTTGTTAACCCCTTGGAGGTGGGAACCTGTGACAGAGAGAAATACAGAGCCGATTTCCACGTCACTGGTGTCCTCCGCTTTCGCGAGGGCGTCTTTGAGGCAGGCGCGGGCGAGGGGAAAATCCGAGATCTCTCCACGGCGGACTCCTGCGGATTTGGTCACCCCGATGCCGAGGATTTTTACCGCGCTATCCGGTTTGACCTCACCCACGACAATACACGTTTTGCTGGTGCCGATTTCCAATCCGACGTGAATTTTGGTGCGGCGGGCCATGTGGGGGTCAATTGCGGTTGAGAAGCGATTTCAGATCGTCGGATTGCCGGGATTGGCGGATTTCTGTTTGGCTGGGTTCAGCGACGGGGATTGCGCGCGGGGGCTCATTCTTGCCGGAGACAGTGATGGGGACGTTCAGCTTCGGGATCAAGTTGATCGTGGCAATTTCATATCCTTTGCCCTGGGCATGATAAAGGGCGCGGTTGAGATAGGCAAGCTGGCGGCTGTGATCGCCAAGGCCGAAGGTGGCGATCGTGCCGGTGCGGATCGTCATTTTGAGCGACCAATCGTTTTCCTGCGAAATGGATTCGATCAAAGGCAGATCATCGGGATATTCCGAGACGACAGCTTTCAATAAATGGAGGCAGTTTTTATATTGCGGATGCGCGAGCGTGCTCCCTGCGGTGATTGGATATTCGGGATCCGCAGCCAGTGTAATGATCGGAAGCTCCCTGGCTGTCCGGACTTGTCGCAACGGACAGGGATAGGTATAGCCATCATGATCGACAAGCAGGGCATTTTCGATCCGTGAAGCGGGGAAGCCAGCCTCGGGGCAGGCAATCCAGGCAGCGGGTTTGCGGGTCTGGATCTTGAAATCAATGGCACCCGGCAGATTTCTCTCCACCCGAGCGGAAGCGATAGCCGGAATCTTCAAAATTTGTTTTTCCAGATCAGAGATATCGAAGTCGAAAATGTTGGCTGCAAGATCGATTTTGAGATGCTCGACGAGATCCGCTTCATCGAGAACATCATTTGGATTGAGATTGATGGCCTGCAGCCGGAAGTCCGGATTCTGGTGAAAAGTATGCTCGATGGCCTCGCGAATCCCATAGGCGATGGCGAGAATGATGCCGATGGCAACGGCGGCTTTTGCGAGAAGCCTCAAAAAGTTGAGGACTGAGAACCAAGCGATCCGCGGAGACATCACCTCCGACTTCAACACCTTGACTTGATAGCGGTGGTGGCGGGACTTGGAGGTTCGTTTGCGCATTGTACAAGTGAGCAGGTCGCGATACGGGCAATACCCCACACTTCAACCCCTGAATGATTTGAGCGGATCTTATTACGCACATCCTTATTGTCAATCATGCGTGTCTTGAAATGGAAAGCTCGGCAATCTTTTGGCAGAGCTGGGGAAAGGGCAGGCCGGCGGCGGCGGCGGATTTTGGCAGGAGGGAGGTTTCGGTCATTCCGGGAATGGTGTTTGCCTCGAGCACATAAGGGCGGTTTTCGGAATCGAGCATGACATCCACGCGGGAGTAAACTTCGATACCGAGGGCGCGATGGGCGGCGAGAGCGGCGGCTTGGACGGCCAGCGTCGTTTCAAGATCCAGATCGGCGGGACAAATATACTGGGAGCCCCTGGGGGATCCTGAGAGCCATGGATATTTGGTGGCCATGTCGTAAACGCCGTCAGGCGGGATGATGTGGACGATGGGGTAGGCCATGTCGTCGATAATCGGCACTGTCAGCTCGGCACCGGTGATGAATTCCTCGATAAGAAGGTCTTTGGAATGGATCGACGCCTTGGCGATGGCGGCTGCGGCTTCATCATGGGTTTTAACGATGTGGACACCGACGGATGATCCTTCACGCGGGGGCTTCACTACATAGGGAGGTGGAAAGGAAGGGAGGACGGCGCCGTGCGTGCAGTCAATGATCTCAGCGCGGGGCGTCGGCACGTTGGCTTTGAGGAAAGCCTGCTTGGCGAGGTTTTTGTCAAAAGCCAGTCGGGAAGAGGTGGCCCGGGCACCAGTGTACGGGACGCCCTTTTTATCGAGGATATCCTGAAGCTGGCCGTCCTCGCCGAAGGTGCCGTGAATGAGATTGAAGCACAGATCGGTGCCCGCCGGGAGATCAAAAGTGGTGGCGGTGACGTCAACGGGGACGGCGTCCAGGCCGAGGGAGAGGAGTGCGTTGAGGACGGCTTTACCGGAGGCGAGCGAGACCTGGCGCTCCGAGCCGGGGCCGCCCATCAGGATTGCGATTTTTTTGGAGGTGAGCATTTTTTTAGAATGTGAGTTCGTCTTCGCCAATGATTTTGACTTCGGGTTCGAGGTCGATCCGGCGTTCGGTTTTTACGGTTTTCTGGATGGATTCGATCAGGGAAAGGATGTGTTTGGCGGTGGCTTTGCCATTGTTGACGATGAAGTTGCCATGAACTTCGGAAACGGCTGCCTGACCGATCGAGCTGCCCTTGAGGCCTAGGGAATCGATCAGGCGGCCGGCGGGGATTTCCTCCGGATTTCTGAAAGTGCAACCGGCGGAGGCGGCGACGGGCTGGGTGTTTTTCCGTTTTTCGCGAGATGCGTTCCAGCGTTCCTTGATGTTTTCGTGGGTGTCGCTTTTGCCTTTGAAGACGGCTTGGAGGGCGAAGTTCCGGCGGAGTTCCTGGGTGTTGCGGTAAGTCGCCGTGATTTCCTCGCGCTCCCTGGTGCGGATGACGCCGTCCTCATCGAGAAAGGTGACGCGGACGACTTGGTCGAAGGTTTCGATGCCCATGGCTCCCGCATTCATGCGCAGTGAGCCGCCGACATTTCCGGGGATGCCCTCCATCCATTCGAAGCCGCCGATCCCATGTGCGCCGGCGTAGGAGGCGAGCTTTTTCAGGCGGACTCCAACCCCGGCAACGACGTGGCCCTTCGCATCGATGGAGAGCTCTGAAAACGCTCCGCCGCTTGGGTGGATAACGGCGCCGCGGATGCCGCCATCGCGGACCAGGAGATTGGAGCCGCGGCCGACGACCCGGATGGGAATGCCACGCTGGCGGCAGTAATCGACGAGAAAGGCTAAGGCGTAAAACGAATGCGGTTCGAGCCAGAATTGCGCGGGTCCACCTACTAGAAGAGTCGTATGTTTCCGCATCGACTCGTAGAGCTTCCCATCGATTTCACCTTCCGGCATGAGGGTTTTCATTTCCTCTAGTATTTTCAGATCGCGGGCGATGCGGGTGCCGGCTTCATGGACGTTGCCGGCGCCGAGGGTGATGAGCAGATCGCCTGGCTCGAGGATATTGGCGACCGCAAGATGGGCGGTGGCAAGGTTCGGTAAAAACTTCCCCGGGACATCGCCGTGGAGCTTCATGGCATCGACGAGGGTCTGGCCGGTAATGCCGGGAATGGGCGTCTCGGAGGCCGGATAGATGTCCGTGATGAAAACGCGGTCGGCGGCCTGGAGGACTTTTCCGAAATCGTCGGCAAGCGCCTGGGTGCGGGTGTAGCGGTGGGGCTGGAACAGGACAATCAGGCGCGAGGGCTTGAGCGAACGGGCGGTCTGGAGCGTGGCCGCAAGCTCGGTGGGGTGGTGGCCGTAATCATCGATGATGCGGCAGTTGGGCGAGAGGTATTTGGTTTCAAAACGCCGCTTGGCACCGGCAAAGGAGGAAAGCGCCCGGGCGATCCGGGCGAAATCCGCACCGCAGGAATCGGCGATGGCGATGGCCGCAAGCGCGTTGAGAATGTTGTGCTCGCCGGGGATCGCGAGTTCGATATCGCCGAGTGGTTTGCCGTTTTTATTAACCGTAAAGGCGGAGGAGCCCTTGAGATCGCGAATGTCGGTCGCGGTATAACCGGCGTCCTCCCAGCCATATGAAATCGCGTTTGGCCGCTGGGCGCAAATTTCCGAGGCGGCCGGGCACTCGGCGCAATATACGATGGTTCCCGTAGTTTGATCGGCAAGGGCGGTGAAAACCTCCTTGATGTGGGCAAGATCACGGTAGAAATCGAGATGCTCCGGCTCGATATTGAGGATCACGCTGTGCCTGGGATGGTAGAGCGCCAGGGTGCCATCGGACTCATCCCCTTCCGCGACCATGAAATTCCCGTCCGGCTCCCATTTCGCGTTCGCCCCCAGGATGGGGATTTCCGCACCCACATAATAAGACGATCGCAGGCCGCACTCGCGCAGGAGATGGGCGGTCATTGAGGAAGTGGTGGTTTTGCCGTGAGTGCCGGAAATGACGATGCCGTCCTTGGTGTGGAGAATGGCGGCGAGGCATTCGGCGCGGCGGATCAACGGGGTTTTCGCTTTTTTCGCCGCGGCGAAGGCGGGATTTTCCGGGCGGATCGCGGAGGAATAAACCACCAGATCGGCACCCTTCACGCAAGCCGCGGTCTGGGGAGTGGAAAAATGCAGGCCCAAGGTCTGCATGCGGTTGGTTTCCGAGGTGGTGACGCGGTCGCAGCCGCTGACCCGGTGGCCCATGCCCAGAAGCAGCAGCGCGAGCCCGCTCATGCCGGACCCGGCGACTCCGATCAGATGGATTTTCAGAGGCTTGGAAAGGTCGGTGAGAATTGGTTGGGGCAAAGGCATTTCGTCGTGACGGGAATTTGTAGGGAAATCCGACGAACGGGCAAATAGAAACCAAATAAGGGAACATGATCACTCTAGGTTGGTGGAGTGGCAAGGGGAGCATACGCGCCCCCGCGTGCTGGATGGGGTGTCCTGCCCCATTCAGGCCTTCTCGGTTTTGCTGGCATCGCTTCGGCGGGGGCACCGAAGCCGACACGCGAGTTCGCGGAGGGCAGCGCGATCCTCGCGACTTTGCCGCGCCTCAGCCCGCTGCCCGGCAGCACCCCGGATGCGGTGGAACTCTCCGGCACCTACGATGCGGCGGCGCAGAAAACCGATCTCGCCTGGTCCGAGGTGGCCGATGGGAACGTGACGGAGCTGGAACTCCGCGCCACCGCCGGCCCGGAATTCGATCCGGAGGACGAGACGATTCTGGCAACCTTCGCCCCGTCCGACCCGCGCGTCTGGACCGGCAGCTTCGGCCTGCTCGTCCCCGGCTCCGCCGCCAGCTTCAAGCTCTACTCCATCACCGCGCAGGGCAACGAGCGCGGCAGCAACGCGGTGACGGTGGTGAGACCGGGATGAGTGGATTGGGCGGGGATTGGGGCAGGCCTTGGAAATCCGCACGCGGGGGTGCCTGAGGGTCGCTCCAAACTTTTCTGGTCAAATCAAAACCTCCTGCCAGAACTAATTACACTGTTCGCCAAGAAAATGAAGCCCGGACTCAAAACGCTGATCTCAGGTATCACCCTCTTTATTCTCGGGGGATTCGTGATCCCTTTTCTCCTCATACTCCCCCTGTTTCTCAACGAGTCAGCCAACACGCAGTTTCTCATCCCGGGTTCGAAAGAGGTTACAGTGGAGAAGCCAGGCCGCTACTATTTGTGGAATGACTTCCAGACTGTCTATGAGGGAAAGAGCTTCAGCCGTTCGGAGAACATTCCAGACGGGCTTGAGATTGCTGTGACTGACGATACTGGTAAGACTCTGGCTTTCAACAGTGACACTTCTACATCCTCAAGCAGCGGGAGCAGCTCTAAGAATAGCATTGGCTATGTTGAAGTGAGCGATCCAGGCAAACTTATGGTTTCTGTAACAGGCGACTCCGAAGAGAGGGTGTTTTCCTTCTCGCAGTCGATATTTCCGAAGATGTTTTTAGCAATTTTGGGCGGCGGAACTGCATCCCTCCTAACGGCATTCATAGGATTCGGTGTTGGGATTTGGGGCGTAATCAAGCTCGTCAGAAATAAGAGGGGCGAACAAGGCGTCGCTCCTAACGCCTGACCCGCCGCGAGTTCAACCGTCATGATCATTCCTCCCTCAACCCACAGTCGAAGCCGCGCCCTCGGTCAGGCGTAGGAGGACTTTGACGTTCGGCAAGATAATATGACCCCACAGCAGACAGCAAAGAGCTACGACAAGCTCGCCTCTCACTGGAACAGTGATGAATTCAATCGGGGCAACGGAATTGCTCAGCACAAGCGGGCGTTTCGTTTTGCAGTAAGAAAGCAGAATGCCATCGACGTTGGCTGCGGTAGTAGCGGACGAATCATTGATTTGATGATTTCAGAGGGTTTTGAAGCCGAGGGCGTAGATATTTCACCTGAGATGATTCGGATGGCCAAGCAAAGACATCCGGAGGTGGTTTTTCATCTTGCCGACATCTCCAGTTGGGATTTCCCGAAGAAGTATGATTTGATTTCGGCATGGGACAGCATTTGGCATGCTCCACTCGCTGAACACAAAGCGATCCTTAAGAAGCTTTGCGAGGGTCTGAGCCAAGGAGGGATTCTGATTTTTACCAGTGGTGGCGTTGATCAGCCAGGGGGAGTGACCAATCCATTCATGGGGCAGCCATTGTATCATGCTGCCTTGGGGATTCCCAAGCTCTTGGAGATCGTCTCCGAGTGCGGCTGCATTTGTCGGCACCTCGAATATGACCAACATCCCGAACTCCACCTCTATCTAATCAT
>JACMMB010000289.1 GCA_014379305.1 Akkermansiaceae bacterium | reverse complement strand
GATGGCATTGCACTCCGGAGAAAGGGCCGTTATCAAAATCCTGTTCGGCTTGATCTCTTGTGCCTGCTTAACCGCTATCTACTACACCCGCTCCAGAGGAGGAATCATCGGTGCTGCGGGAGGTATTGGAATCCTTTTTATATACAGCATTATAGTTGGCAAAAGAGACGGGAAAAAGTGGTTTGCCCCGGCTATCATCGCGCTTCCGGCAATTGGAGGCATCTTGATTTTCCTTCTCATCAAGTCTTGGTCCGCAGCGCAGGAGACAAGGGGAGAAGGGTCGGAACTCGTCGTCCTCTTCGATAATTCGATCCGGCTGATATTACTCGGGATCGCGATATTGTGTGTAGGTCTCCATCCGCTCATTGGTGGCGGATCACGATCTTTCAGCTGGGAATGTTTCAGGTTCTGGGATTATGAGTCGATGGGCCAAGGCAGCCACAGGCCCGAACATGTACACAATGAACTACTCCAAACCGTTTGCGATTACGGAATCATCGGTGGCGCGCTGCTGGTCGTCTTCCTCGTTAGCGCAATACTCGTCGGGACACTTGGCATTGCCAGCCAAGATAAAAAAACCGACACGCGATTTGGCGATGCTTGGCGCATTGCAGGTATAGCCGGTTTCGTTGGATTATTCATCCATTCAAATTTTGAAGGGATTTTCCGCATACCTCCAGGGGCCATCCTCCTCGCACTTTGTCTTGCGGCAGCGTGCCTTCGGCCATCTAGGGATATTGCTGAATCAAAAAGAGCTTGGTTCAGTGCTTCGGTTATTTCGCTTTTAGGACTTGGTGCTGCCATTTTTCTTGTTTTTGGTGGCTGGAAAGGTGCGCGGGTAACAGCGATACTATGGCCATCTTTTTTTACAGACCAACTAACAGGAACTGAAACCCGCATCGACGCATTCAGTAAGGCGATCGCCGTCTGGCCCCTTGGTTCCCTGTACCAGCAGCGAGCCACACTGTATCACAGAATGGCCGTGGAAAATTCTTCGGGTGGAAATGTCGATGAGCTTCTACTGCTTTCACTCCGCGATTTCGATGCCGCTTTCACGCTCGCTCCGTTCGATCCGGGCCTCGCAGTGAATTCTGGAAAACTTTTAAGCGCTCTCGATAGAAACCCCGAGGCGGAAGCGCGATTCGCTAAAGCCATCGATCTTCAGGGAGGAATGGAGGCAGGATTCCTTGCGCATGTCAGCATGGCGAGCCACCTGCATAAAAAAGGAATTGCTGAACATGACCCGAAGAATCCAGCAACGTCGCTGCCAAATTTTCAGATTGCTGTTAGACATATCGAAAAAGCTTTTGCAATGGCTTGGTTGGGGACCGAACATCAGAAGCTCAGGGTTAATATTCACTGTAGCTATGGTCAGGCATTGGAGGAAACGGGCGATTTCAAAGCAGCCATGCAACAATATGATCAGGCAGCCAGACTTCCACACGGCACAAGTGCTCATTACCGTGCTGCGATGATGCTGGGCAGAAGAGCTGTCCAGGCTTGGTCAGAGCGCCGGAGCGCGGACGCGCTCCGGCTTTTTATGGAAGCCGAAGTTCGTGCCAACCAGTCACGTGAAATTCCCGCCGGCATCACTCCTGAAAAACTCAAAGAGTATGTGGCTTATCTCAGGGGTTCAACCGAATACCTCAAAGGAGCAAGGATCGCACCGGCTGAAAAAATCAATTACTGATGTAATCCCTCTTAAGGCTTTATCTGCTCCCAATCAATCTGGCCTTCCGCAAACAAAGATACGAAATCCGAGAGCTTTCGTTCCACTTCCTCCTTGGACACCACCGTATCCTTCATCCATGGCATTTTTCCATACCACATGGAAGCTGAGACATACGCCCATCGTTGATCCATTCCTTTGAACAATCGGTCCTTCATATCTACAAACGTGCGCCCGAGATGCTCGTGAGTGATCCTGTCATGACCAATGAAAAAATAATAAGTCACACAATCGAAAGCCAGGAATTCGGTCCGCTCCTCGTTTGTCGGGATTCGTTGGATGCTGCGCAGACGCTTCACTGTTAGAGAGCGGCCGTTCTTCAGGAGCAACACCTTGTCGCCGGTCTCCACAATCTGATGTCCCTGTGCCGGCATGCACCTCTGCGGCCGATGGATCGAATTGTTGATATCGGCGCCGGATAGAACTATTGATAGATCAACCCGATCCGGAATCATGTTCCCATTCCCATCGTATTCCCCGGGTCTGACTTGCAAGCATACCGCCTTTGAAAACTCCGTATCCTTGGCCAGCGATTTAACCTCCGCTTCGCTCGCAGGCACTTTCTTAAAATGCCAGGTTCCGTAACCATTTGGCAGATCCATCTTCACTGCCGACTGGGCAACTTCGCCTGCGGTTGGTAAAACGTAGATAGCGCTAAGGGTTCCAGCCAGAAACAACGGTAGTATCAGATTTCTTAAATTCATCACTCGGTGGCGAATATCTTTTCATTTCCGGGCTTTTCCACCCTTTCCCTGCGCAATTGCCTCTTGTTATTTGCTTTCCACGGCAATCCTCCTTCGAACACAGAATGCAGCATCAGCAGCAGAAATAAGGAAAAGGGATAAAAGAGCAAAAGCCCCGACCAGTCATGCCAGCTGCCAGCGGCCCATTTCGCATCTCCATATTCCGCGATTACAAAGATCGACGTGACCCGTAATGCGTTGCCGATAATCGCCAGTGGCAGAGCCGACATGAACAATAGAACTTTCTGCCACATCTTAATCTTCGCTACATAGGCCCAGGCTCCTGATATCATGAGCAGCGCCATTAACGAACGAATTCCGCTGCAGCCTGTCGCAATATCAAGGGGTTTCCAATCGCCCTTCACTGGTAATATCGTCGTTCCGACCACTTTCGTTTCCACTCCGAAGAGGCTCGATCCGTGATGGGCGAGCGATGTGGCCAACAATTGCAAATGTGTGGTCGCTTGCTGAAAACTTGGCAGCGGAACCGCGAGCCAGAAGAAAAAAAGCGGAAACGCCAGTATCTTGGCCACCCGCCATCCCCATAGATAATATGCCCCGCCCCAGAGCAAAAACGGAAGCCCGCCGGCCGCGATTCTCGGCTGGAAGGTTCTGTAGGAAATCGCATACAAAAGCGCGCCAATAAAGACTGCTATCAGACCGAGATTGCTACCTTTACCGCTGACAGCGCGAAGGTTTTTAATCTGATAGATGATCAGTCCAAGTATTACGAACGGAAATAAAATCCCATGCTCGTAATCATTCTCCCCATTCCATGCGCTTTCCAACCAGGAGAAAACGGATTCCGAGCGGTCCGCGCCGTAACGCTGTTCAACCGCGAAAAACCAAACAATCGCCGCAATGGAAGCGGCCACGGAAAAAATCACGCCCGGATCCCATCGGAAACCCGTGGATTTCGACAGATGCTTTTCTCCTGCTGGAATACCCTCGCTCAAATTGAATACGCCTAATGTTGGTGTCAGGCGCGCAAAGTATTGCCGACTCCCCATGGCATGTCAACAATCCCCCCCATTCATGAAAATCATCAGTGGAACAGCTCACCGCGCACTCGCAGAAAGCATTGCCGAAACCCTCGGTCAGCCACTCGCTGACGTGCAGGTCACCGCATTCCCGGATGGGGAAACCGCTGTGAAGATCAATGAAAACGTCCGCGGGGCGGATGTGTTTATCATCCAGCCTTCCTGCCCTCCGACCAATCACAACATCATGGAGTTGCTGATTCTGGTAGATGCGGCGCGCCGTGCCAGCGCAGAGCGCATCACCGCGGTCATGCCCTTTTTTGGATACGCACGTCAGGATCGCAAAGACCAGCCCCGCGTCCCCATCACTGCCAAGCTGGTCGCGAACCTGCTCACTTCCGCCGGGGTCAATCGGGTGCTCACCATGGATCTCCATGCCCCCCAGATCCAGGGCTTCTTCGACATTCCCGTCGATCATCTCTACGCCAAACCCGCCCTCATCGGCTACCTCCGCGAGCGCCATCCGGACACTTCGAACCTCACCGTCGTTTCTCCGGATGTCGGCGGCGTTAAAATGGCGCGGGCCTACGCCGATGCGCTAGGTGCCGAGCTCGCAATCGTCGCCAAACATCGTATCTCCGCGACCCGTGTCGAGGCCATGAATGTCATAGGCGAAGTCGAAGGGCGCGACATCCTCCTTGTCGACGACATGACGGAGACCACCGGAACGCTCACATCCGCTGCGGAGATCCTACACAGACACGGTGCGAAACGCATTTTCGCCGGCGTCTCCCACGCCATTATCAGCG